>JBNKHS010000026.1:0-19377 GCA_050290485.1 Promineifilaceae bacterium (SeqCode)
TCCCCTTCCAACGCAAAAATAACCACATCCACCGTCACCGATGGCCGATCATAAATTGAAGGATCATAATTTTCTACATCCTGATTCAAAACATCCTCCACAGAAAAGAAAAGTCTCCAGCTTTACTAAGTAAGCCAGAGACTCCAAATCATACTAAATTAATAATATTCAAGCCAATATAGATAAACTCAAAATAAGTCTAATCTCCAATACCATCACCAATTCCAAGGGCATCAAACTCTAACGGTTCTCGAGGATCGTACAAAGGGTTAAATAAATCAAAGTCAGAAGGTTCTGGCAACGCCAAACCGCCTTGATCCACAATCTGAGGAAGGCTCACACTCGTTGTAATAAATGGGGTAACATCTCCAGCAGACCGCAAAACCAAATCCAATTTCACATCACGATCTTGAGCAAACTTTAAAGCCAATGCATCTTGAACGGGCATACTCAAAATAACAACATCAGGATTCTCTTGACGTTCAGGAATGGGTGTCGGTGTTGGTACAGGAATAGGCGTTCCCTCTTCATTAAGTGCTACATTAGATTCCGCCTGTGCTTGTGCAGCCGCTTGCTCTGCTTCTAAAATACGTGGGTCACGCCATTCACCTACATAAATAACACTTGCCCGCTGAATTGTTAATTGTGTTACTCGTTTAGGTATTACAACACCTGGTTCATAAAATTGTCCAGGGACAGAAAATGCTGGATTCGTTCCAGGAATGATAGAAGCAACTTGATTTAATTCAGGAATAAATTCTAATCGCCCTTCAAATGTAGGAGGGAACAAAAACTCACCACTTCCTTCTTCTAAACGAGACTGAGAAACTCGAGCGGTAAGGTTAGGCAGTGAAGAATTAAACTGTGAATCAATCTCCACAGTTCGCAATGTCATAATAATGTCAACCTTATCACCAGGACGCATCGCAAGAGAAGCTCCTGAATAACGATCGACAGGAAAAGCAATTGCTATATTTCCTTCAGGAATATAAAGTGACAAATCTGAACCCATTGCCGTTACATCAGTTGGATTATTAGCCACCATTGGTTGTAATATCTCTTGTCCTCTCGCGATCGGAACAATCGCAATTGTTCCAACCAAGCTTTCTGTAGAAGTGAATGTATAATTGCCTTGCAAAGCTACATTCGTTACGGGTCGAGACTCAGTTACCAATAATTCTTCAGTTAAAATCTCGCCTATAGGAATTGGTATTCTTGCAACAACAACATTGTCAAAAGAGGGTGTGGGAGAAGGAGGAGGCAAGCCTGGTTCCTCAGGAGCAACAACACTTGTGTTACCATTCGTACTATCGCCATCAGTCCCACCACCAAGTATACTACCAAGTCCACCACCAATAACCCCAAAATAAACAACAAAGGCACCTACAGCTAATACAAGGAGTATAAGAATAATTAAAATAAATGTTCTTAAACGCATAATAGTTCCTTAACCATTTAGCTCTTACGAGTCACTTTCTGTTGGAGGAGGAGATTCAGTACCATCACCAGTTCCTTCACCTCCCGGTGTAGGGGTAACGTCTTGAATATCCACAGTAAACCCGAAATTCGGTGGTATTTCAACATTAAATGTTTCTAATAGGTACTCAATATCTACATTTTGTACTGGGTAGAGTTGCCCATCATTTACCCCACGTAAGGCCAAATCGATATCAGCACCTGTTTCTAATGCATAACGAAGTAACAATTGCTGCTGGGGTTGCATTGCAATTAAAACAACATCTGGTGGTAATGGAGTTGGTGTAGGCAAGACTATCTCAGGCGTCGGTGTTGCTTCACCTTCTACAACCTCAGGTGTTGGAGTTGGCAATGCCGCAGATACAGGTGGACGCGGTACATATTCCCCCACTTGAATGACCTTTGCATTTTGAATAACCATGCCAATAAAGACAGGTCTTTGTGGCCCAGATTGTAAAATGTGTGCCAAATCACCTGTCGGCAACTCCTCAAAACGACCGAGTGGTGTTAAGTAATAAACTTGTAAATCTGTGGTTGAAACTGGATTTCCTTCTTCATCAACACCTTCTTCAATAGCCGCAACGGCTTCCTCTTGATTAAAGACAGCGTCATTCGGAAGCAAAGTTTGGAACTCTTGATCAATCTGGTAAAGACGGAACATCAGCATTATATCGACATAATCCCCTTCACTAACCCCATAAGCCACACTAGAAAGTTTGTCGATAGGAATTGATTGAGCAACAAAACCTGCCGGAATCAGTGAAGAAGGACCATACTCTTCTGTTCCAACTAAGGTGATATCTGACACAGCAGAACCAAACGTTAATGTTTGTCCTTGGAAAATATCATTTCTGGCATACTTACCGACAACATCTTTTATATTTGTTACAACATTGGTTCCAACAGTAGTGGCATCACGGACTTCTGTTGTCAAGATATCTTCGGTTAACTGAAAACCACGAGGAACCGTTTGCAAAGAAACAACAACCTCAATTATGTTTGAAGGTGTCGGCTCTTGCGTAGGTTGATTCGGATCCACAGTTCCATCTGGAGGAAGAACAGTTCCCTCTCCTGGTGTTCCTTCAATAACTTGATCTGGCGGCGGGCTATCTTGTCCAATGAGTACAAAATACAGTACAACGGCGAGTAAAAGCATGCCTACTACGAAAATCAAAATAGCGATTGTTCGACGGCTCATACGCTAGTCCCTTTGTTTTATCTTTTCAGGCGCTGAGATGTGTTTAAATGTGGCGATGACGACCATGTTTTCTTTGTTGGGATTGAACCAGCCACTTCATCTCGATTAATTTGGTAAGATCTAACTGCTATCACTCTGTGCGGTGGAATGTAACTATTGTGATTACCTATGTTGTCTTACAAATTAGACACCATAATGAAAACCAACATCTTCTTCCCTGATTTAATGTTTATAATTTTTAAACTCGTTATGGGTATATTAGACCATGAAACCCGCATATTTTGAGTGTGCTAATTTTGCTATAAATATCTCGTAAAAATAATATGTAAACTATACTATGTAAACTACTTGATCGAGGGTATGTTAACATATGTAAAGTTGATTAGCAAGTCACGCTATCCGTTTTTCCATCAAGATAGTAGTACTAAAGCCCCATTTTCAGTGAACTTTACGGGAATTTATGTCATGTAGTGTGATTTTACAAGTGACTCAATCTATCAGTAAATTAAAGATTAATTTATGGGGTGTGGATTGTCTGAGAGTAACCGCCACCATGCTTGCCATGGATGCGCGTCGATTGCAGGATCAGGTGTTGGCTGAGGGACCAATGTAGGTAGAGGAGTTGCATCAATTGTTAAGGGCACTATCCGATTTTCTCCAGGTAACAAATAGCCACCTTCATCACGAGCATAAGCTGCAACATAATCATCACTCTGCACATACTCTAAGGTTGCTCGAAGCTCAACTTGACGTGTTTGTTCTACTACAACTTGGGCTTGTAGAGATTCTTGCCCTGCACCTACTAATTGGTTTGCTTGAGATCGACGGTTTAAATCTAAAGCAACAAACAATGACCCTCCTATAATAAGAAGGGCGATGATTTGTGGAAGGGTCAACAACGGCCGTTTCTGAAAGAGTTTCTTATGCATCGTGCAACAATCTTAACAAGTAAACATAAAGATTGCAATATGACCAAGGCAATATGGTAAACTACCAAATAGGTAAGATTGCACAAACAAAGTTCATCTAATTTGTATCACATCAATCACTTGACGCACAAATTAGCTTTGCTATACTTTTGCGCAAGTCGATTCAACATCGAAATTTTTTAATGATTGATTTTTCTATGAACGGACAATATTGCAGGTGTATCGAGCGAGGGCGCTAACAGTCATTGTTTCGATACTAAACTGATAACGAATCAAACAACGGCTGTAGCTACCCTCGCGAAAGAACGCACGGTTCTTCGCGCGCACTTTTAGTAAGTAGTTGCTGCCGTTTTTTGTTGCCTATTCAATCGTTATCATATTCAAAAATTACACTTGCAAAATTATGTTGTCTACAATTGAAAAATTACCTTTAACCTCTACTTCTTCTGTTCTTGCCAATAGTATTGAATCCCAAGTTGGGAATACACCATTACTACATTTGCGCAAAACGGCCGTTTCCTACGGCATTCCCGATACGATCCAACTCTTTGCCAAAGCAGAATGGTTTAATCCTAGCGGATCTGTCAAAGATCGCGCTGCCCTCAATGTTATTTTGACCGCCGAGAAAAATGGTCAGTTGAAGCCAGGCATGACCTTACTTGACTCTACCTCGGGCAATATGGGCATTGCCTATGCCATGATTGGGGCCGCACGCGGTTACAAAGTAAAGCTGACCCTCCCCAGTAATGCGAGCCCAGAACGGATCGCCATTCTCAAGGCATATGGTGCCGACCTTACCTTCACCGACCCACTAGAAGGATCGGATGGGGCTATTATGGAAGCACGAAAACTAGCCGCCGCAGATCCTTCACTATACTACGCCAATCAATATAACAATTCAGCCAATTGGCAAGCACATTATAAAAGTACGGCCGTAGAAATTTGGGAACAGACGAAAGGCCAAATCACCCACTATGTTGCCGGATTAGGCACAAGTGGCACCTTTACAGGCACAACCAAACGTCTACGCGAATTCAACCCTGATATTCGTGCTATCTCTATGCAGCCCGACAGTCCATTTCATGGGCTTGAAGGGCTAAAACATATGCCTTCAGCTATAAAGCCCGGCATTTATAATGAAGAGCTAGCTGACGAAAATATCGTTGTACGCACAGAAGATGCCTATGAAATGGCGCGTTTCTTAGCAAGAGAAGAAGGTCTATTTGTGGGGATCTCGGCAGCTGCGGCTGTGATGGCTAGTGTACAAGTAGCCCGTACCCTGAATGAAGGCGTCATCGCGACAGTTCTTCCCGACAACGGGTTTAAATACCTAAGCGATAAATTGTGGGATTTGTAAACAACCTGCACAGTTAACCAATTATGAAATTTGGTTAATTACACGTTGACGAATTCTATCTCTCTTGTTAAGATTCCCGCGAACAATAAAAAATATTGATTTGCCAATCTTATCAAGAGAGGTTGAGGGACCGGCCCGATGACACCTCAGCAACCGCCAAGCAATTGGAAATGGTGCTAATTCCGGCGAAACCCAATTGGGTTCCGCAAGATGAGAGAACGTGATTTGTTTGTGAACAAGCACCTTCCTTATCTTTCGGGAAGGTGTTTTTTATTCCCGCAGTGCAATGGTATTCACAAAACTATTTTGAAATAGAACAAGTAAAAATTGTGAATTACAAATCAATATTGAAACAAAACCCGAGCACGGGAAAGTAAACGAAGGAGTAAGCATGTCACAAACATGGAAAGAAATTTTACAAGATGAAATGGAGGCAGATCTAAGCCATCAAATTGATATTTTTGAGGGGCAGATGGAGCTGCGCAAGCAAGGCAAAATCGATGATAAAGTCTTTGCCGAAACGCGCCTACGGCGTGGGGCATATGGACAGCGATACGACAATGGCAAACGAGACGATGGCACAAAAACACAAACACTGCCTTACTCTGACGTTACCAAAGGGCCTGATACCTTCTGGGATGCCCCCGGTATGATGCGCATCAAAATTCCATTTGGCGGCGTGACGGCCGATCAATTGGACGTGTTGGCGCAACTAGCAGAAGAGTACAGTGACAACATTTTGCACATCACCACCCGTCAAGACGTTCAATTGCATTTTGTGCATATCGACGACACACCGGATTTGATGCGTCGTTTAGCCGCTGTGGGCATCACCACCCAAGAAGCGTGTGGCAACTCGGTGCGCAACATTACCGCTTGCCCTTTTGCGGGCGTCTGTCGTGGACAAGCCTTTGACGTCACTCCTTACGCCAACGCCATGACCCAATTCTTCTTGGGGCATGACGATGTGCAAGATATGGGACGTAAATTCAAAATCGCCTTCTCTGGCTGTGAAGATGAAGCATGTGGCTTGGTCAAAATGCACGATTTAGGCTTATTGGCACGTAACAAAGTGGTCGATGGGGAAACGGTGCGAGGCTTTAGAATTTATGTTGGTGGTGGTTTGGGTACTGTACCTCATCAAGCCAAAGTGTTGGCAGACTTTGTACCTGAAGATGAACTATTGCCTTTGTCACAAGCAGTCGCTCGCGTCTTTTCTCGTTTGGGTGAAAAGAAAAACCGCAACCGCGCGCGTCTCAAATTCTTAATCGCCAAATTAGGCTTAGAAGAGTTCCAACGTCTGGTTTATGAAGAGTTAGACACGATTCCACATGACGAACGGTGGACAGCATACATTGAAACGGTTGATGAGTATGATGAAACACCATTGAAAGCAACTGTTCCGCTAAATGGCACACCGATTCCTGAAGGTTACACTGAATGGTTTGCGACCAACGTCTACAAACAACGGCAGGCCGGTTACAACACGATTACGATCAACTTACCTCTGGGAGATTTATCTTCTGAGCAAGCGTATCAGTTGGCGGATGTTGCCCGAAAATATGTGGGGGATGCCATTCGTACCACCGTTGAACAAAACATCGTCTTACGTTGGGTAACCGATGAAGATTTGCCCAAAGTTTATGCAGAGTTAAACGCGATTGGATTGGGCACAGCGGGTGCTGGCACCATCGTGGATATCACCTCTTGTCCCGGAACAGATACCTGTAAATTAGGGATTGCCGCCTCGCGTGGTTTGGCAGGAGAGTTACGCACACGCCTTGCGGCTAAAAATGCAACCTTGCCCGATGCAGTCAAAGATTTACGCGTTAAAATTAGCGGTTGCTTTAACTCTTGTGGGCAACATCACGTGGCAGATATTGGCTTCTTCGGCAACAGCCGTCGCCGCAACAACCGCACTGTGCCTCACTTCCAAGTCATCTTAGGTGGGCAATGGAAAGAAAATGCAGGCAGCTACGGTTTAGCCGTTGGGGCTGTGCCTTCTCGCGTTGTACCCGATGTGTTGGACGCAATCACAAACCGTTATGCGAACGAACGTGAACAAGGGGAAAACTTCCAAGCATGGATTGGGCGTTTGGGCAAGAAAGAGGTCAAAAATATGCTCACCCCATACACGGATGTACCAACCTATGAAGAAAATAAAACATACTACTCCGACTGGGGTGATCCCCGCGAATTCACCATTGGCGATATTGGTGTTGGTGAATGTGCTGGTGAAGTTGTCTCCCTCTTCTCCTTTGAAATCTCAAAAGCAGAGGGTGAAGTATTTGATGCCCTGATTGAGTTGGATGAAGGGAATATTGCAACTGCCGATGCCAAAGCGTATAACGCCATGATTTTGGCCGCGCGCTCATTGGTGCGTAATCAATTCATTGATGTCGGTGATGATCCCGATAACATTGTTAACGAATTCAAAACACGGTATTACGATACGCAACTCTTCTTTGATCCCTTTGCCAAAGGCAAATTTGCGCAATACCTCTTTGCCCGTCACAACAACCCACCAGCAGAAGTGACCAGCGACTCCGCGCATCAACTAATTGAAGAGGCAAACTTGTTCATTGAAGCGTGCCATGCTTGTGATGCACGCATTGCGCAAGCGGCGCCAACAACGGGACTGAGTTTGTTTGACTAAGACAGTTTTCAGTCATCACTGTTCAGTTTTCAGATAAGCTCACTGAAAACTGAATAGTGAAAACTGATACGGAGTGATGAAATGATTAAAAAATTAAACTTGAAACTGTTTATTGAAAATCCGGAAGCGTTAGATGTGGAAGCAGTTATTCCTGTCTTTCACGGCTGGATTCGTGATAATTTATTAGATGGCTTACCGATTGATGTGGCTGATTACAAACATGTTCCCAATGGCCCTGGTTTGATGCTCATTGGGCATGATGGCGATTATGCGATTGATTTTGCAAACGGCCGTTCTGGGCTTTGGTACAGTCATAAGAGAGAGTGGGCTGCGGCAACTGATCTGCAAGGGCAGATTCGTCTGGCGTGGGAACGCCTCATTCATGCGGCGCAGCTACTGGAAAACGATCCTACGCTAAACATTCGCTTTAGCACTGCTGAAATTGAACTGACCTTAGCTGATCGCTTAAATGCACCGAACAACGCCACTACGTTTGCCCTCGTGCGTGATGATGTGCAAGCATTGCTCTCTGAACTATTTAACGATACACCTGTCGGTTTGGCATGGGCTGACGAAGAAGCAAGACGGCCGTTTTCCGTGCAAGCAACCATCGATAATGCACCCATCTTGGCAGAACTAGGAACAAGCAAGGTAGCTGCTTAACAGATGCGTGATGCGTAATCTTTTTATCACGCATCACGCATCACGCATCAAACTTATGAACCAATACGCAAACGGAACAACCAACCACACACCAAAGCAAACACAGCCTACACAAGATGTTGAGGCCTTCAAGCCATACATCAAAGCTGTCGGGCGCGGCGAAAAGCTTAAACGAGATCTCACTTATGATGAATCCAAAGATGCGATGCGTCTGATTCTCAGCCGAAAAGCCACCGATGCGCAAATTGGCGCTTTTCTGATTAGCCAACGGGTAAAGGGGGAAGCGGTTGATGAAATTCTTGGCTTCACCGAGGTGGTGCGAACAGAATTCATTCAATCTATTGAGCCAAAGGTAAATGGCCTACTGGATTTGGGTGTGCCTTATGATGGCAAAGCGAAAACGGCGCAGTTAGCCCCAGCCATCGCCTTTGTCCTCAGTACGGTTGGTGTTCCGGTTGTGCTTCATGGCGACGAAGGGGTTCCTACCAAAGAAGGAGTTGGCCCCGGTACGGTTTTGCACGCATTGGGTATCAATACGAACCTGGAAGTTACGGCCGTTCAGAAAATGATTGAAGCTGTCGGCTTTGGTTATCTGAGTGCGGCGCAGTATGTACCCGCCTGGCACCAGATGAATGGCATCCGTCGTCAATTTGGTCTACGGACAGTGATGAACACCATCGAAAAGTTCTTTAACCCCGCCAATGCACCTTATCAAGTGACAGGCTTCTTCCATGCCAACTACATCGAACGCATTCGCAGCTCGCAAACAGGGACCAAAGCCAGCTGGATGGTGCAGGGTGAAGAAGGGTCGTTAGAAATGGCCGCAGGACGTAAAACAAGGATCTTTGCCTCCGAGGCAGAAAATGATGTCGTTTTAGAACCTGCGGATGTCGGTTTTCCACAGCGGGAACGGATTGAAATGCCACCGATTGTCGACCAACATGCGATCTTGAATACGGCCGTTTTGTCCGGCGAACAACACCCCGCAACCGACCAAACAGCCTTCACTGCGGGTACCATCCTGCACCTTATTGGTGCGGCTCCGACGGTTGCTGATGGTCTCGCGCAAGCACAAAAAGCATTGTTTAGCGGGGCAGCCATGCGCAAATTAGAAATGACACGGCGAGTCAACGTCTAAAGGTAACCAGCAAGAGAAATCAGATGGCAATCGTTTACTTTTTATGTGGGTTGGCTTCTTCAGGAAAGACAACCATTGCAAAACAAATAGAAGCTGAGCAAGGCGCGGTTCGTTTTACACTCGATCAGCGGATGCGCGATAAGTACAGCTACACCATCTTCGATGAAGAATATGGTCCGTTAGCCACGCAAGAAAAAAAGTTGATTTGGCAAGAAGCACAGCAGATCCTGCAAAAAGGGCACGATGTCATTCTCGATTGGAGTTTGTGGAGCCGCCAATCACGGATTGAATGGCCACAAAAGGTGATTGCCGCTGGTTATGATTACAAATTACTCTATTTAGATATTTCGCTTGATGTGCTGCGACAAAGGTTGACAAAGCGCAACGCCAACAGACCATCAGGTGTCCATGACATTCCGCTGCAAGAACTGGAACGATTTAGTAAGATTTTTGAACCCCCATCCACTGACGAAGGTCTTAATCTGGAAATCATTTCTGTAGAAAAAGCATCAATAAAGCATATTGGGGAGAAACACTCATGACGCAAAAAATAGGAAAAGTATACATCGTAGGGGCGGGTCCTGGGGATCCAGAGTTGATCACCGTTAAAGGATTACGCGCCTTACAAAAGGCAGAAGTTATTGTTTATGATCGTTTAGTCAATCAACAGCTGTTGAACGAAGCTTCATCGTTGGCTGAGCTCATTTATGTGGGCAAAGGTCCTCACATGAAAAGTGCCAGCCAAGTTGAAATTGAAATCATTCTGATTAACAAAGCCAAAGAAGGCAAAACGGTTGTCCGCTTGAAAGGCGGCGATCCTTTTGTGTTTGGCCGTGGTGGTGAAGAGTGTCAGGCCTTGCGCGAAAACAACATTCCGTATGAAGTTGTGCCCGGTATTAGCAGCGCCTTAGCCGTGCCGGCCTATGCTGGCATTCCCGTCACGCAGCGGAATGTCACTACTTCTTTTACGGTCGTGACTGGCCATACCGCAGGTGAAAATGAGTTTGGCATTGATTGGGATGCACTCCCCAAAGCAGGAACGTTGGTTATTTTGATGGGGGTAAAGCATCTATCCAAAATCACAAAACAGTTGATTGGATACGGCCGTTCCGCAGATACACCCGTGGCCATGATTCAACAAGGAACGACAGAGCAACAACGCATCGTCACCGGTACGTTAGCAACCATCGCCGATATTGCTCAAGAGGCAGGCATCCGTCCACCAGCGATTACGGTTGTTGGTGAAGTGGCCGCTTTAGCCAATGAGATCAACTGGTTCGATCCCCAGATGCTAATTAAAGATCCCATTTCAGAATTTTTAATCAATCGACACCAGCAGGATGCCCCAATCACAACGACAAATAAACAACTCTTTCCATCACCTTTAGAAGGTGGGGATTAATTTAGACAGGTTCATTGAACCTAGCTTATAAGTGAGAAACGATCATGCTTCATGAACAAATTCCATTAAATAACGTCGGAACAGATCCGAACAACAATTGGAAACCAGCCAATTTAGAACGCATTAGCCAACGGTTTGAAGGGCAAACCCCAGAAGATTTGTTGCGCTGGGGAATGGTCACCTTTGGACAAGATATTGTGATGGCCACCGGATTTGGGGCCACTGGTATTGTCATGATGCACATGCTGTCCCAAATACGGCCGTCTGCAACTGTCTTCTACTTGCAAACCGATGTGCTCTTTAAAGAAACGATGGAACTACGCGATGAGTTGTCGGCTCGCTTAGGTATTCAATTCACTGAAGTCCACTCTGGGCTTTCACTAGGGGAACAAAGTTACCAATTCGGGCGTGAATTGTGGAATACCAACCCTGATTTGTGCTGCCGTATGCGCAAGGTTGAGCCGCTGCGCAAATATCTGGCGACAAAACGAGCTTGGATTACCGGCATTCGCCGTGACCAATCTGCCACGCGTGCCAATGCACAGCTCGTCTCTTGGGATGCGGCCAATAATTTGGTTAAGTTTGCGCCGCTTGCTCCGTGGACAAGACAGCAGGTGTGGGATTACATTCACGAACATGATCTTCCCTATAACAAACTCCATGATCAAGGATATCCAAGCATAGGTTGCTGGCCTTGCACAGTTCCCGTAAATGGAGATGTCTCTGATGAACGGGCTGGGCGTTGGGCGCAAAATGAAAAGACGGAATGCGGTATTCACATTCAGCCAGACGGCCGTATTATTCGCGTCACGCAAATCGTCAATCCAAACTAACATGAACGATAGAACGCTGATTACGACCTACGGTCGTTCGCAGATAAGCCTGATTTAAAAATCAGAAAGATCAGGTCAATCAGCGTTATCTGCGTTCTATTTTTACAGAAATCATTATGAAACCATATCCAATATTTTTAATCGGGTTAGAAAATTATCATTGTGTTGTCATTGGGGGTACACACGAAGGGGAAGGTAAGGTACGTGGTTTGCTGGCATGTAACGCCACGGTGACGGTCATTGCCCCAACCCTGACGGAACAACTGCAAGCATGGGCAGATGAGGGATTGTTTGTGTGGCTGGAACGGCCGTATCAAAAAGGAGACCTGCGCGGTGCCTTTCTTGTCATTGCTGAAAGGGACGATCCTGAAACGAATACCGCCATTTATGCGGAAGCAGAAGCGGAAGGCGCCCTTGTCAACGTGATGGATGATGTTGATCATTGTAACTTTGTCGCTGGCTCAGTCATCCGTCAAGGCAAACTCGTCATTTCCATTTCCACCAGTGGTGCGGCACCAGCACTTTCGGTGCGTACACGGCAGCGCTTGCAAGAAGAGTTTGGCCCTGAATACGCCATCTTCCTCGACTGGATGCAAGCCATGCGCCCACCGATGGCCGAAACTTATCCCAAATTCGGAGATCGCAAAACACGCTGGTATGAAATGGTCGATTCCGACATTTTAGCCTTAATCAAAGCAGGAGAGTTTGCCCAAGCACGACAACGCATTCTAGAAATTGCGGGGGAAGAAGTGGTACAGGTGATTCCTGAACCTGAAGCCCAAATGAGTCGTGAGTAATATAATAAAGCACCTGTCGAGCATTAGATTGGTTCAATCTGCGAGATTGAGCCAATCTTGAATTGAGAATCCAATGGCAGAAAAATCCACAATCGTCATTGCCAGTGAGGCTGACATCTATATTCAAAATTATAATGACATTATGGATGCGCTCGGCACTTGTTTTGGGGTGTCCAGCCTCATCTTAACAGAAGATGATTTAGCATCACAGTTTTTTGATCTGCGCACTGGGGTAGCGGGGGAACTTTTTCAAAAATTCATCAACTATCGCAAGAAGGTTGCCATTGTCTTACCCGACTTTGATAAGTATGGTGAACGATTTAGCGAACTTGCCTACGAACATCAAAAGCACAATATGGTTCGCTTTGTTCCTTCTCTAGAAGAAGCTATGTCATGGTTAAATAGTTAGACATAGTTCAATAAAACACGTCATTATTTAGGAGCAAACATTTTAAGGTGCAAGATTTCACAACAATACGTAAAATATACCTGTCTTAATTATAAGGTGTGCCTATCAATATTGGTGTTGTGCATACCTCCCCTTATTTCCAGAGCAGTTCATACAACCTCATATCATCCATGCAATTAGCAGCTCAATAAGATTAGCCGTTACACACAGGAGTAAGTACATGAGTAAACATAAGTCAAAATATTTTATTGGTTTAATGATTGGTTTTATTTTAGTGATGACAAGTACATTTGTTTTCGCTGCAAATGAAACAAAATCAACTGATGGTGCTGATGATTCAAAATCATCTAATACTATCGTAAAACAGTCTGAAGCCACTTCCCAGACAAAAGGTTTTTTAACAGGGCCAAATGATGGTGAACCCATAGATATTGCTTTAACATATCTTCAAGATCATGCCTCAGAATTTGGCCTAACATCATCTGATGTTGATGGTTTAATCGTCACAGATCAATATATTTCCTCCCACAACGGGGTAACACATATCTATCTACGCCAAAGTGTGAACAATATAGAGGTTTACGGTGCTAATAGTGCTGTTCATATCTCTAAAAATGGCGAAGTCATTGGTATTATTGGTGAATTTATTCCCAACTTATCAACAAATGTAACAACGACATCTTTACAGTTAACGGCCGTAGAAGCAGCGACAGAAGCGGCAAATCATTTCAATACAACAATAACTGAACCAATCGAAGTAGAAACACGAGGACGAGGTGCCGGTGAGGTAACCCTCCTAAGCAATGGAGGATTCTCTCACATCAGTATCCCTGCAAAACTCGTTTACCAACCTCTAGACAACAATGAACTTCGCTTAGCGTGGGATCTTGTTATCGATATGGTAGACACGCCAGATTATTGGAATCTACGCGTTGATGCTGAAACCGGAGAAGTAATTTCTCAAGATAACTGGACAAATTATGATAATTGGGGGACACACACACCTTCTCATGAAGATACATTATCACAATTATCGGTACCTGTGCGTTCAACATTAGCACTTCCTGATGCGGCTAACTTTGGAGAATATCAAGTCTATGCACTGCCCTTACGCGACCCCGATGAAGGTGGACGCACAATTGTTTCTGGCCTTGACGACCCCACAGCATCCCCTTATGGGTGGCACGATGTAAATGGTGCGCTTGGTGCCGAATACCAAATCACACGAGGCAACAATGTTCATGCATATGCAGATCCATTGAACATCAATGTTTCCTCAGGTGATGAGCCTGATGGTGGCCCCAATCTACTCTTCGGGTTCCCGATTGACCTCAATCAAGACCCCACGACTTATACCGATGCATCCGTTACCAATCTCTTTTACCTCAACAATGTCATCCATGATATCTTTTATCAATATGGGTTTGATGAAGTAAGTGGTAACTTTCAAGTAAACAATTATGGTAATGGTGGTTTAGGCAACGACTGGGTACGTGCCGAAGCACAAGATGGTGGGGGGGTCAACAATGCAAACTTTGCTACACCAGCAGATGGCTCTTTACCCCGTATGCAAATGTATCTTGGCGGACCAGATGGAACAGGTGTTAACCGTGACGGGTCCTTAGATAACCACGTGGTCATTCATGAATATGGTCATGGCATTTCTAATCGTCTAGTCGGTGGCCCAAGTAATTCCAGTTGTTTAGGCGGTGCTGAACAAAGCGGTGAAGGGTGGAGTGACTGGTTTGGTTTGGCACTCATTGCAGATCCGGGTGATACTGGGGCAATGCCGATCACAGTTGGTAATTGGTTATCAGGTCAAGGTCCTGGGGGTAACGGATTCCGCAATCACCCATATAGCACTGATATGGGAATTAACCCAACAACCTATGACAGCATCAAAGACTTTGCGTACTCGCAACCCCATGGCATCGGTACCATTTGGGCCCAGATGATCTGGGACATGTATTGGAACATGGTGGATCGCGATGGGTTCGATCCTGATTTGTATAATGGCACAGGTGGTAATAATCTTGCCATCCAATTAGTGATTGATGGTCTTAAATTCACGGCCTGTAACCCAACATTCATCCAGCAGCGGAATGGGATTTTAATGGCTGATCTAGTTAACAATCCAATTACGCCTACACCAGCAACTGGCTTTGCACAAAGTGAAAACGAATGTTTAATCTGGGAATCGTTTGCCAAACGTGGGTTAGGTTATAGCGCTGATGATGGCGGCACAAACGGCCGTTCTGATGGTACAGAAGCCTTTGATCTTCCCCCACAATGTTGGCTTGACCCTACAAATCCAAGTTTTGAAATCTCAGCTTCACCAGCAACACAAGAAATTTGCTCTAACCCAGCACAAGACGCTCTATATGAAATTGATGTTACATCATTCTTAGGCTACAACGAAGCTGTCACACTGAGTACCAGTGGTGAACCAGCGGGAACAACAGTTGGGTTCTCTCCAAACGCTTCGGCAGCCCCTTATACAAGCACAATGACCATTGGTAATACCAATGCAGCTGCTGATGGAAGCTACACAATCCATATTACGGGGACAGGTGCGGTTACTGGAACTTATTCCGCTGTGGTTAACCTTGATGTCATCGGTTCTAACCCAGACGTTGTCACATTAGACACGCCTGCAGATACAAGCACTGGCGTCAGTCCAATCACGGCACTGCCATTAACATGGAACGCAGCTAATGGTGCTAGTTCATACTTTGTGGAAGTTGCCTCAGATGCTGGTTTTACCACCATCATTTACACGGATACATTAACAAGTTTATCAACAACAATTCCACAAGATACATTAAGCAATAACACAACATATCATTGGCGTGTTACCTCTTCCAACCTTTGTGGAGATGCGAGTGCCTCAAGTGTATTCACCTTTACAACACGAGGAAATGGCGATGTTTTATTTGTCGATGCAGACGGCAACTTCTTTGCAGATACTGGAAATTACTACACAGATGCCCTCGATGAGCTAACAGGTATCGAATATGATGTTTGGGATGCAGGGTTCAATAATTCGAACGATCCCATAACCTCTACCATAGCGAGTTATACAGCTGTCGTCTGGTCAGGTGGTGAACTATTCGGTATTGGTAGCGTCGGTGAAGCAGCATTATCACCTTATCTTGATGCTGGAGGTTGTCTTTTTGTTAGTGGTCAAGATTATCACTTTAACAGTGGTTTAACACCGTTCATGCAATCCTACCTTGGTGTGAGCGCTGCGGTTGATGATGTTGGTCATACAATTGTTGATGGTACCGGCGTTTTATCAGCACTTGGGCCATACAACCTTCTCTTACCACCAACCTATTCAGGGAATTGGAGTGATAATCTAACGCCTAACGCATCAGCAGCAGCAGCATTTACTGGAGATGTCGCCAATGGTTCAGTTGCTCTCTCGAAAGATAATGGGACTTATCGAACCACCTTCTGGGCATACCCCTTTGAAGCGATTCCATCCAGTGTAGACCGCGCTTACGCTATGGTCACCACCTTGAACTGGTGTGCACCAAGCTTAGGGGCAGAATTGTCTGCAATTTCATTGGATAAAACAGTCAGTCTGGATGGTTCTTGTGGCACAGCAGATAACCTAATTGTGCCCGCAGGTTCTGATGTCACCTATTGTTATGATGTTACAAATCTGGGAAGCTCTACTTATCTCACCCACACCTTGGTTGATGACCAATTAGGAACGCTCCTATCAGATGTTTCGCATACATTAAACTCAGGCGCATCTTATGCTTATACAACCACGGCAACAATCAATACCGCAACCACCAATGTAGGGACATGGACGGCAACTGAAAGTGGTGGCGGCTCTGTAATGTCCTTAGATTCAGCTTCAATAGATACCATTACAACCCCACTTGCCTTTGATTCTTGCCTTGATTTTGAAAGTGGTACGATGCCCGCCAGCATGATCTCTCAAGTCACATCATCTGGCGGTTCTACGGGACGTGTTGAAGTATCGAACTTGAATCCAAAAAATGGCACTTACGCCCTTAACTTAGACACAGATATCAGTGGAAACTTCACACAGCAAGCAGCCATATTAATGGTTGATCTTGCTGGACAAACTGATGTTGAGTTGAATTTCTGGGTGTTTGAATATGATGACGAAAACCATACACCTGATGGTATTTTTATCAGCGATGACAATGGTGCTAATTTTACCCAAATTCTTAGCCTAAACGACTTCCCCTTCGGGTACGTCAACGTTCAGCTCGATCTAGATGAAGCCGCAGCAAATGCTGGGTTAACTCTTAATGATCAATTCCTGATCAAGTTCCAATCCTTTGACAACTTCCCTATCGCTTCTGATGGGTATACATTTGATGATGTTTGTGTACAACCTGCATCTCCAAAATTCGATACCTCAACAAAATCAGCAGTACCAGAAGCAATCTTTGGTGATACACTTATATACACCATCTCAATTAACAATTCCGGTATCACCACAGCAACAAATGCAACTATGTCGGATCCATTACCACTCGGCATCAGTTACAACAGTGGCTCAGTTAATGCTTCAAGTGGTGTTGCTAGCTACAATGTTGGAACCAACACCATTGAATGGACGGGTGATGTCGGTATCAATCAAACGGTTGAAATCTCCTTTACGGTAGATGTAACAGCAACAGCAGGCACTGATATCACAAATATCGCGACTATTGATGAAGCGAATGCATTATCAGTAAAGGTAGATACAACCACGTCTATTGTTGATGTTGAGCCAAGAATCGTGGTTGATGGCACACAAGCACATCGAGCCCAACCATGGAACCAAGTATATATAAGCACATTGCCTCTTAAAAACACAGGCTTTGCAAATCTAACTTGGACGGTGCATGAATCTGATTGTTCGGCACCAGTTGATATATCTTGGCTGTCTATATCGCCATCAAGTGGTACATTAAGCCGTCAAAGTCAACAGAATCTAAACCTCACGTTTGATTCTGATGGGTTAGATCCAGGCATTTATACTGAGAACATCTGCTTTGCTAGCAACGACCCGAATATGGCTGAATTGAACATCGAAGTCACGCTCGTGGTAACAGAGCAATTTATTATTCACCTTCCTATTGTTTTTAAGAATTAAACAGGACGTTGAGCAAGATGCTAAGGTTTTACTTGTAAGCGTCTAGGCTAAATGTAAAGGTCAGATACATTTAGTTCGATTGTATCTGACCTTTTCTAGACTTTGGCATTATGAAGAAGCCTTCTGAGAGAACAGGAGGCTTTTTTTGTTAAAAAAGGAAAGCCAAAGGGACGAATGACGTCAAGAACGGGCAGCGGCGAAGGCGGCATGACGCAAAGTAGGTCGCAACCAACGCAAATCCCCCCAAGTTAACGGGGATCCTGGGTCAATGGGGTGGAAATGGTGATCTACCCACAGAGCCGCACGATAGCCACGCCATAAGGTGTTGAGCGACCAGCGTCCGCTACCACGCCACCAAGCAGTGGGCACTTGCGGAGAACGGGTCAAGCCCCAAGTACTATATCCGGATCCGGCCAAAAGCAAGAGAGCATACACCCAAGCACGGCAACGCATCCTCGATATTGCTGGCGAAAAAGTTGTGCAAGCCTTGCCAGAGCCAAAACCAACATGAGTACTCAACAGAACATCTTGACCGCTTCCGATTTACAAATTTACATTCAAGATTTCAATGATGTCATGGATGCGCTGGGAGCTTGTTTTGGCGCATCTAGTCTCATTTTTACCGAAGCAGATTTAGCACCCCAGTTTTTCGATCTGCGTACAGGGTTAGCAGGGGAACTCTTTCAGAAATTCATCAACTACCGTAAAAAAGTTGCGATTGTTGTGCCTGATTTTGACGCCTACGGAGAACGATTTAGCGAACTGGCGTATGAACACAGTTCCCATAATATGATTCGCTTTGTGCGTTCCACGGATGATGCTATTGCTTGGTTACACACTTAGTGTGTTGTTAAATAACCTAAATTGCTGAATAGAAACTTGGCAGTCCATGAAAGCAAAGCCTAGCAAAGTGGGTTTGAACCACCAAGAAGACAACAATGCCGCAGGGTTGTTTGGTTGATGTGATGTTAGGCATTTATTCTTTATCAAAGCTATCCACAATGATAGCGCCTGTAGAAGCAGGCATTGTAATCACGATTAGGCGTTTAAATGCAACAACTATGTCTGTAAATAATGGAAATTTATTTAATGAAAATAGCACTAGCGCAACAATTATTGCTGTAATTGTATAAGCGATAGCTATACGCAAGAAAAAAACAGGGACTCTATGTTTGATATCGCCTTGGAATACGCCTTCATACGCAAAAACTCCTAAGAATATAATAGATAGAATAAATACCATTAATAGATTGGTTAAGGGAAGTGTCTCGCCTAGTTTCCAAGCTTCTTCGGAAAACGAAATAGGCACTGCTAAAGCAAAAGCGCCAATAGCAACTTGACTTGCGTCCTCTAAGTTAAAACTTAATTTCATTTTGTTTGCCTAACGCCGACTT
>JBNKHS010000027.1:0-19343 GCA_050290485.1 Promineifilaceae bacterium (SeqCode)
ATTAGAAAATATAATAGCTATTGACGATTCACCTGAAAAGCACAGCAAAAATTATGGCAATCTGGTTCAAGTCACCCCTTTTATGGGAGAACCTGATGACAAAGAGTTGCTTTTGTTAATGCCTTATCTTCTTGAGCTTAAGGATGCACCCAATATACGAACAATCGAAAAGAGAGATTGGCAATCAAGGTTTAGCTAATAAAGAAAAATGGCAACTTCTAGTTGAGATTGGTTCTTCGCAATATAAAGAACCAATCTAACATCTAGGATTTTACAAGTCCCGCGTAGAGAAACTATAGAGTGCCAAAAGCAACAAGATGACAAGATAGCACATTGCGTACCCAATCATGATGTCGCTGGGTTGGGAGGTGACAGCAAAGGGTCCTGCCAAAAATGCAGAGGTCGCAAATTGTGGCTGGAACAGTGTAATGGCTTTTTTCCACAAAATCTCTGTGGGCATGATTAAACTGGTAACAATGCCGATATTTACGGCCGTTTCATTTTCAAACAACGCTCCAATTTGCTCAATCCATCCCCCTAAAAAAGCAATGCCAAAAAGCATAAAGGCCAGCACTCCATTGGCCAATGTCGACAGACGTGTTCCCCCTAAAATCGTAACGGAAAGAATAACAAATGATTGCATAATCATCATCGTGAGCCCAGCCAAAATGTTTTCCATCAAAAACCCAGCACGGAAATAGACGATGAGCATCAACCCACCCGCTAGCAGAAAAATATAAACGGTGAGCAAGATGGCAAAGCCCAACCATTTACCTAAAATGATTTCCCAACGGCGTACCGGTTTGGTCACCAAGGCATCAATTGTATGTGAATCGATCTCGCCCGATACGGCCGTAACTGAAATCAATACCGCCATTAAAACAACCAATATATTGACTGAGTACAACCCCGCTGTGAGCAAAACACCAATGATCGTTCGTGCTTCAACAGGCCCCGCATTCCCTTCCATCTCTACCATAATGTAATGAAAGCCAAGGCCAAACAGGAGAAGAAAACCCGCTCCCATGAGCAGCCCAACCCACAAAATTTTGCGTCGTTGTGCTTCGCGGACCGTTAATTCAGTGAATGTCCAAATGGTCATGCGACAGATCCTTCTTTTCCAATGATTTGCAAAAACCGATCTTCAAGGGAGATAACTTTGGGGCTTAATTCGTACAATGTATATCCTTCTGCGGTGAGCCACGATGCCAGTTTGGGAATCGTGGCTTCTTCGGGTAAACAAAGCTGAATACGGCCGTTTACCCCCTCAATCATCACATCCTGGCCAAACTGCTCTAAATCTGTGAGCAGTTGCTTGCTTGGTTCACCCACACGCAAACTCAAATGGACAGCATCCTCTTGGAACTCATGTAAATCAATCGTTTCTAAAGTCTGCCCAAGGCGAATAAAGGTCACGCGATCACACGTTTTTTCGACTTCGCTGAGGAGATGTGAGTTGAGAAAGACGGCCGTTCCCAACTCTTTCAAATGATTGATGATGTCACGCACCAAACGCCGCCCAATCGGATCGAGTCCAGAGGTTGGTTCATCTAAAAAAATCAGGTCCGGATCATTAAGCAATGTTTGCGCCAATCCAATACGCTGCAACATCCCTTTAGAAAACGCACGCAAGGGCGTTTCTGCACGATCCCCTAGCCCTACCAGTTCCAACAAGTCAGGAATGACTTCGCGCCGTTTGGTTTTGCTCATACCATATAAACGGCCGTGTAAATCTAAAAATTCCGCCGCCTGCAACCATTCATGAAAACGAAAATGTTCTGGCAAATATCCAATTTTGGTGCGTGATATGCGATCCCCTAACGGTTGTCCTAGTAAAGTAGCCTCGCCAGCTGTTGGCTGAATCAGTCCCAGCAACATTTTGACAGATGTTGTTTTCCCTGCCCCATTAGGACCCAAAAAGCCAAATACCTCGCCTCGTTTTACTTGCAGGGTTAAGTCAGATACGGCCGTTTTACCGCCAAACTCTTTTCTTAAATGTTGGGTGTCGATTGCAAAGTCAGTCATAAAATCTTTATTGAAATTGGTGGGGCGACCCAACAGGTCGCCCGCAAACATTACCGAATTGATGTAGTAAAAGAAAGTAACTCTTCCACACTGAGTGTTTCACCACTCAACATGTACAGTACACCATTCTCCTGCCACACAACTGCAGACCCACTGCCATCTAAACTCGTAATGGCAATACCACTTGTGCCATTGATCATCACCTCGTTAAAGGTGGCAAACTCGGTGGGAATAGGCAACAAGAGCGTGCTTGTCCAATCAATTTCTTGGGCCAAACGAGCTGCCTCATCTGCAGATAAACCCAAGACACGGAGCAGCGCCTCACCCAATGGCGCAGCATTCAACTCATCAGGATATTCCACTAATGGGCTTTCAGATTGGTAAAAACTAACTTCGTCATACCAAACTTGTTCAACCCCTGCAGGAATAGTTGCGTGCACAGATTCCCCGTCTAAGCTGTCAGATAAAAGCATCGGATCCGCACCAACAGCTTCCAAAATACTGCGAGCCCCCTCCAAATCAATGTCTAAACGTGCAGTGCCACCGTCTACAACAAAGAGTTCATTGGGTGGACCTAATCGGGGCAAAGTACGGATATTATCCAAACCCGCAGCTTCTTCCGCTTCTCCTAATGAATCAACTTTGGTGACATCACCTGGCTCATCAAGAAAGACAATCTCGCCAGGGGCAATGCCACTTTCTGCTACCTGTTCTAAAACGGCCAACTGTTCAGGCGAAATAGAAACAGCCGCAAAATTTTGTACGCGGAATAAACTAAGCAATTCGCTTGCTGTCACCCGTACACTGGGAAAACTAAAAGCAACAATCAGTAATAGAGTTGCAAAAACGGCACCTAGCCGGAAACGTCCCTGAGATGTAGATATATATTTGCTGAACCGATATTGCCAGCTCATTTTTTGCTCCTCGCGCACACGCGCTTGCACTTGAGCCAACGCTTGTGATGCAGGTCTTGGTGTGTCGGCTGGGGTCGGCTCAAGGAGTGATAGATGTTCTAAAATTTCTTTTTCTTCTTTGTTGTTATTCATAGCCAGCTAATCCCTGTGGGAAATGAGAAATTGTGTAATTAGGTAATTGTGTCATTAAAAAATTAACCATTTACTATCAACCATTATTATTTCCCACTTCTTCTTCATATTTTTCCTTAAAGGCCTTTGTGGCTCGCGAAAGGAGTGTACCGACAGAGCTGGGGGCAACATCACAGGCAGCTGCACATTCTGCATAACTAAACCCCATTTGGCGCATGAGCAAAAGCTGCGTCTGACGCTCGGGCAGTTGAGCCAGCACATTACGTACGGCCGTTTCCCGTTCATTCCGTTCAACTTCAATTTCTGCATTGGGGGCACCAGTGGGGTCGGGCACAAGCAGCGTATCACGCTGCCAACGCCGTTTCCGACTACGGATAGCATTATAACCTGTGTTCGTGGCTGTTCGGAAAAGCCACGCGCCAATATTGTGCTCCCGCTTGGTTCTAAAGAAGCGCTTGCGGTATGCATGACGGTGAAGCTTCATAAAAACTTCTTGGGTCAAATCTTCCGCTTCAACTCGATTTCCAACCAACCGGAACAGTAATCCATACACACGGTCATAATGTTGACGAAATACCACTTCAAAAGAAGCCTCGTCTCCGTGACTGATCTGTTTAAGTAATGTGTTGTCTGTCAATGTTGTCACTAGTCTCTCTTGGCCCTTTCTAGAATTGTTGTGATTCACAATTGCGCAATCACCCCCCTAAACACCAGCAAGGACCGTTTTGTGACAAAGCCATTTCTATTATTCTGTATTCAGCCTCAAGTAAATGGCTTCACTGAAAACTGAACACTGAGCACTACTCACCATTATCATCCTCTGTATCGCCAAAGTTGTTTAGCTCCTCAGCAAATTCAAGCAAGCGTGTCTGTACAATATCATGAGCAGTTCCTTCTGGATATGTACCATCTTTATGGCGCTCTCCAGCGACTTTGCCCATCAAAATTTCTATCCCTTCATCAAGATGCTTGATCGGGTAAATGTGGAATTTTCCTTCAGATACGGCCGTAACCACATCCTCATGCAGCATCAAATTGACCACATTGGTCGCCGGAATCAACACACCTTGTTCGCCGGTCAATCCACGCGCTTTGCACAATCTAAAAAATCCTTCTATTTTTTGGTTCACGCCACCGATAGGTTGAATCTCGCCCCGTTGATTCACAGAGCCAGTAACAGCAATCCCTTGTTTAATAGGTAAGCGACTCAAACTAGAAATAATCGCATACAGCTCTGTTGATGAGGCACTATCACCATCCACACCACTGTAATTTTGTTCAAATGTCAGGCTGATATTAACAGACAATGGTTGGTGTTGAGCATAGGTGCCCCCTAAATATCCATTGAGGGTCAGTACCCCTTTTTCGTGAATAGGGCCTGACATCTCCGTTTCGCGTTCGATGTGGGTAATACCATCATCTCCCATAAAAGAACGCGCCGTAATACGCCCTGGCTGCCCAAAGGAGTAATCACCCATGTCAAGTACAGACAACCCATTAACTTGTCCAATGACCTCACCAATCGTTTTGATGAAAATGGTACCATCAATAAAATACTCAAACGTCAATTCTTCGGCACGATTAGTGCGATAAGTACGTTCATCTAATGCTTGTTGTACATCATCGGCGGTGACGATGGAACGGCCGTTTACATCTGCCCAATAACTCGATTCCCGCACCAGATCAGCCATATCACCAAAGCGTGTGCTCAGCTTCTTTTGATGATCGGCTAGGCGCGATCCTTGCTCAATGACCTTGGCCACAGCGGTACGGTCAAAATGATGTAGCCCCTCTTCCTTGCAGCGCATGGCAACAAAACAAGCATACTCTTTTTCGCTTTCGGCATTCCGGATCATTGTAGAATCAAAATCAGCACGTACTTTGAATAACGATTGAAAATCTTCGTCCTGTTCCAATAAAGCGTAATATAAATCCAAACTGCCCAACAACACTACTTTCACATCCAAATCAATGGGTTCAGGATCAAGTGACTTTGCCAGCACTTCGCTCTGATTAATCCGTGCTAAAGGCTGCATATGGATCTTACCTTCTTTTAAAGCACGTTTAAGACCATACCACGCACCTGTGTTCTTTAATAAGTCCGAGGCACTTAAAATTAGATAGCCACCATTCGCTTGGTGCAAACTGCCACATTTAATATAGGTAAAATGCGTCGAGAGAAACCCTTGATTCATTTCATACTCAAGCCGCCCCATCAAGCTGTTGTAGGTCGGGTTCATTTCTCGAATAACAGGTGCACCTTTTGTTTCGCTGTTATCTACCAATAAATTGACTTCATAACGGCGCAAATCAATGGTATCTTCATCATCAACGGGGGAAGTAAAGTCTTGGATTTGATTGATCACATCCTGGCGCATCTCTTCCAAATAAAGACACATCTCATTTTCGGTGGAGCACGTCGCTAATAGATCGGCAAAATGATGCTGTACGGCCGTTTCCGCCACCGCACGATCAATATCCTTCATTTTTTGCCGAGCCGCTACCTCCAATTCATGAATCTGATACAGCACATCATCCAATTGAGATGAAACAACTTGCGCATCCTTTTCTAGCTGTTGCCGATGTTCAGGAGACAATTGCTGCACTTCCTGTTGCGTCAACTGTTTCCCATTCATGACCGGGACAATCGCAAAGCCCGAAGCCGTTTTCACCAAACCGAATCCCGCTTCCAACGCCGACTGTTGCACTGCGGTCATTAATTCACTTTGTTTTACATTAAACGTTTCTTGCACTTGATTGATACTTTCTAAGTAAGCATCGGTCGCAAAAGCTTGGGGCAAATCTTGACGCAACTCTTGAATGAGCTTACGAATCCGTAACTGAAACGGCCGTCCCTCACCCGCAGCCAATTCAATCGCACGCGGACGATGTGGTACGGAAAAGTTGTGCACATAAATCCAATCTTTAGGGGCTGGCTCCTCTCGTGTTAATTCATGCAAATAATGTTGAATCGCTGTGGCTCGCCCCGTACCCACTTCACCCAAGGCATAAATATTGTACCCTTTGCTCTTGATGTTAATCCCAAACCCAATTGAACGTGTACCACGTGGTTGACCAATAATATGAGGAACAGCCTCTAAATCGGCCGTTGTTTCAAAATCGAAGGCATTAGGGTCTGCAACATGACGCAATTTTTCGGGTGATAATGATTGAATAGACATTCCGCATCTCCAATTGATAGCAGGGTTTCTTGAACTTAAATCTTACTCCTACCAAGTAGCAATAGCAATAGTGGGGATACGGTATTCAGTTTTCAGTAAACAGTAAATAGGTCTGGGCATCTTGTTTTACTGGCATCTGAGAACTGAACAGTGATTACTGATAACCAGTTAATCGTCTTCGGGAAGTTTCATCGCTTGAATAATTTCTGGTTCCCGTTTGAGCAGCAATTTACCAGCCTGATAACAACCAAAGCGAAACATAAACAAAGCATAGACAATACTAAAAATCAAGCCAACAGCGGCGATCCATGGTTGTTCTAAAAAGTAAGCGCCCACCAAAGGTAACATTGGTGGAATAGTTACAATAGCTAAACCTAGGGGAACAATCGTTACCGTCGCGCAGCCTGTTTTGAAGCTCCCTCCCGTTTGGTATGCACTGCGCCCTCGTTTCGACTCCAGGTTAATTGGCATAGGAAAAAGAACGGAAGCTACGGCCGTAACACTCAACGAGGCAATCCCTACACACACACCCGTCAACACGCCCATCACCGAAAGCCAATGTTGTGTCAGCCAAATGAGTGCACTGCCAAAGAGCAGAAAAGGAAGCCCCGCAATGAAAGCCAAAACCACCCCTTTGCCAATAAAAATGCGGTGGCGTGGGTTAGGTGTCAATAAAATTGTGGGCAAGCCACGCCCTTCCCATGCCAACATATTTGTTGAGGTGCTCCAAAACGCAAACAACGCATAGAGAGGCAGACCAACCCCTAACCACGCAGGATAATTAGGCTGATCGTTGCCAAACAAGAAAACGGCCCCCATCAAAACAGGAAAAAGCAGTCCTTGAATAACAGCCGCCCGTCGTTGTGGTAAACGCCAAACGGTAGCAACCTCTTTAGAAGCCACGACAGCAATATCGTCAGGCAGCCAACCAAACCAATCTCTTTTCGGTTTCACGGTTGCCGTGGTTGTGGTGGTGACAACGGCCGTTTCTGCCTTAGCCGGTGATGAAGAAGATATATTAAAAAAGTATCCCTCCCCCGTCGTTAAGCGCAGCAGCAACTTATACCAAAGCCAAATAAACAGGGCTAGCCATAAGGCTGAATAAACCAACCACAGCAAAGAACCAACCCACTCCCCTTGTGACGCTTGTTCAATCGCCTTGGCCGCTGCACCTGGGGGCAGCCATTGGAAAAAATCGAGCGGATTTACGGCCAGCAAGGTCTCTACTTGATCTTCGCTGACATAATCTCCTAAGTTTTCAAAAAAGCGCTGGGTTGCCAAATTAATGAAGTAACAAGAACCACCTATCACCGACATCAAAATAATTGTGGCATCACGCACACGCCGGCTCTGTAACAAGCCACCAATGGCCGTCCCGACCAACTGCCCAATCATCACTAAATGCCCATAACTGAGTAACAAAGCCACCAGCACAATCAGGATAGTCGATACTGTGCTAAAGCCATAAATAATCGCGGCAAACAAGGGCAACATAATGTAAGTTGGATAATCAAATAATGTGCCCAGAAAAACGGCCGTAATCAGATCGCGTCGTCGAATTGGGTAGATCATCAAGCGCGACAGATCAAAGGCTTCATTGATGGGCGAAACAAAAATTGGGAGGGTGAGCCACAACATCCACAGCACAAACAACACCAATCCAAGCAAGGCCTCCGGCCAATGATCGGGCAACCGTCGATAGCCAACACCTGTGGCAAACGCCATCATGATCGCAATAGGCAGCAAAATAAAAACAATTAATAAAGCAACAACCAAACGTCCCCGCTGCTGCGAAAATTGACGCATGGTCAGGCGACCACGCAGTTGGAACATCGCTTTAATTTGGGCACGACTATGTACATCTATTTGAGCCATGATAAAGTACTCTCGCTGCTCATTTCATCTGCGCCAACCGCTTCGAGGAAGATCTCTTCTAACGTTGCACCTTGCTCCGATTCTGCCCCTGCACGATTGCGTAGTTCTTCAATAGTACCAGCTGCCACTAAACGACCGTCTGCAATCACACCCACCCGCGTACACAACCGTTCTACAATTTCTAAAATGTGCGAAGAGAAAAATATGGTGGTTCCCCGCGCCCGCAAGCGACCCAACACATCGCGAATGATGCGCCCAGAAATTGCATCAATGCCTTCAAAAGGCTCATCCAAAAAGATAACTCGCGGATCGTGAATAATGGCTGCTGCCAGCGAAGTCTTTTTGCGCATCCCATGCGAATAATCAATAATCAAATTATCCGCATCATCTTGTAAATCAAGCAGATCCAACAACTCTTCCGCCCGTGCTTCAACTTCTTTTTTCGATAATCCATACATCGTGCCCGAAAAACGAATAAATTCTCGTGCCGACAGACGTTGATACAACTGCATTCCTTCGGGCAGTACCCCAATTTTCGCTTTGGCCTCTAAGGGATTCTGCCACATATCAATTCCCGCAATACAAGCTGTACCTGAGGTTGGTCGTAACAAACCCACAATCATATTAATCGTTGTCGATTTGCCTGCGCCATTAGGCCCTAAAAAACCAAAAAACTCCCCTTCTGCCACTTGTAAATTCAACTCATTTACGGCCGTTTTCTCCCCAAAAATCCGCGTTAACCCTATCGTTTCTACTGCCCAAGTTGTCATTTATTTTCTCCAATCAGTTCTTTCACAAGCTTATGAACTACATTACGATCTTATTACCATTAGGTTGCTTGCGCACCTATCGCCATTCGTTTGCCTAAAACAATCCTTTTTGAACCTAAACTTTACAAGTCCACCTCAAAAATGAACGGATTTTCCCGAAAAATAGATGTTTTCTATTGACGCATAAATTTGACCTATTCGTCTGGCTGGTTATACTATGTGCCTTATTAGTGCATTATTGGCGACAAAACCTATACAAAGTTGTGACGCACTTGCTATTGGTTTATATACTTTTATTCTTCTTTCTATGCACAATTTGAGCAATTCAAACCATTCAACAAAGAAACAAACTTCTGTAAAATGACAATCTAGCAATAAGATTGTTAATTTTGGCATTCACTAATTATTCAGCTGAGACTTCATCAGCGAAAATTAAATTAAGCAAACGGCCTAATAAGCAACTGCATGATAAACGGCCGTTTATCCGCAAGGAGGTGGTCCACGGAACAAGATTTTAGCAAATAAATCACAAGTCAATATATCCACTTGAACTCTCGTTAAATTATAAATTATTTCGGAGGAGAAATACGAAATGAATAAAAAAGTAGCATTATTAGTCGGTATGGCCTTCATGGCACTCTTCATGGTAGCGTGTGGTGGTGGCGAAACGACAACCGAAACCGTAACCGTCGAAGTTACCCGTATTGTTGAAGTAGAAGTTCCCGCAGAAGGTGGTGGCGAAGCCGCAGAACCTGTAGCTGTTGAATTTGCTGGTGGTGGCGACACCCTCGCTCAAGTTCAATCTCGTGGCACCCTTAACTGTGGTGGTAACGCCAACGTTCCCGGTTTTGGTTACCTCGATCCAGATTCAGGTGCATTCTCTGGTTTCGATATTGACTTCTGTTCTGCAATTGCAGCGGCCGTCTTGGGCGATGCATCTGCATTTGAAGTTACCCCAACCACAGGGCAATCTCGTTTCCCAACCTTACAATCTGGTGAAGTAGATGTTCTCATTCGGAACACAACCCACACCTTCAGCCGTGACACCTCGCTTGGTTTCGACTTCGTACCGATCACCTTCTATGATGGGCAAGGTATGATGGTTCGTAAAGACAGCGGCATTGAAGCATTGGCTGACCTCGAAGGCGCAACCATCTGTGTGCAAGCTGGTACAACCACAGAAAAGAACTTGGCTCAATACTACGACAGCATTGGCGTAAGCTATGAACCATTGGTCTTCCCAGATGCACCAGCAACCTTGGAAGCATACGACAGCGGTGCTTGCGACGGCTTCACCACTGACAAATCAGGTTTGGTTTCTCAACAAATCTTGTTGGCAGAACCAGAAGCTCACACCATTTTGGTTGAAGATATGTCTCGTGAACCATTGGGTCCTTTAACCCGTCATGGTGACAACAACTGGAACGACATCGTGAACTGGACAGTTCTCTGTACATTCAACGCTGAATTCCTCGGTGTTAACCAAGAAAATGTTGACTCTATGCTCGGTGGCGACGATCCTGTTATCTCCGACCTTTTGGGTGAAACGGGCGACCTCGGTGAAGCGTTAGGTCTCAACAATGACTTCTGCTACCAAATCATCAAACAAGTTGGTAACTACGAAGACATCTACAACCGCAACCTCGGTCCAGAAACACCATTCGACCTCGCACGTGGTTTAAACGCCTTATACATCGACGGCGGTATCTTGTACCCAGTTCCGTTCAAATAATATAAGTCGTATTGTGTGATGTTTTAGTGCAACTCACGTTAACAGTGAGTTGCACTTTGATAAAAATCACATTACACGATCTGCTTTTGAATATGTATTGGATACAGCCCGACACCAAACTTGTCGGGCTGTGTTGTAATAAGAGAAATTAGTATAGGTACACACCACAATCAACCTTTAACACAAATTTCCAGAAGTTATCGTCCTACGTGTTGTACCAAAAAACTTTATCAATTTGGTTTTGCGTTTCACATGGGAATGAGGAGGAACGTAAGCCGCTTAACAACAAAAAGGGGAAATGCCTATGTCGGAAATCAGCAAACGCCCCCCCTCTCACGGGAATGAGCGTATCCCCCCATGGCGTGACGGCCGTATTCTGGGTGTCCTTGCCCAAATCATCTTCGTCATCGCTTTGGTTGCCGGTTTATCATGGCTCTTTGGAAATATTGGCGACAACTTAGAGAGCTTAGGTCCCGCTCAATTTGTCTGTCGCTCTGGCACAGATGAACAATTTGCACTGCGCTGTGCCTTCGACTTTCTCTCATCAGAAGCCCAATTCGATATATCAGAAGCCGTTTTCGATTATCAAACCAGTGATTCCTACTGGGAAGCAATTAAGGTTGGTTTACTCAACACGTTAAAGGTTGCCTTTGTTGGTATTATTTTGGCCACTGTATTGGGGACCATTACTGGTATTGCCCGCTTATCAGAAAACTGGCTGATACGGAATATTGCAAAGGCGTATATCGACTTAATCCGCAACACACCGCTCCTACTGCAATTATTCTTTTTGTATTTTGTGGTTCTCCTTGCGGAGCTTCCTGCAGTTGAGGAAGCAATTTCACTCTTTGGTTTACCCATCTACATCAGTCAGCGCGGGATCAATTTCCCGAAAGTCATCACCCTCTCTTCATTTGCTATTTGGGTTGCATTTATCATTTTGGGCATCATTCAAGCACAATACTTATGGATGTTTTTTGGTAGCCGTGAAGAGAAGACCGGTAAGCCAAGCAATCGTGCGTGGTGGTGTACCTTATCCTTCTTGATCGTCATCGCTATCGGTTGGTTTATTGCCAGCTCAACCGCTAACAATGAAGCATTTATTGTGGCTAAAGCAGATCGTGTACGCGAATTTGAAGATTTAACGCCGCTCATGGAACGTCGCCTTGGTATTGATAACCTTGATTTCTTGGATGATGAACTACGCAAAGGCACGATTACAGAGGATGATCTGCAAGCAAATGCTTTGTTAGTTTGCTCTATTCAAGATTCTGCCTCAGAAATAAACTTCACGGCACAGCTTCGTTCAGTTGGTTTGCCCTACACAGTTAAACGATTCGAGCGCCCAGATCAAGCAATTGAGGCATATGGGGGTGAAGAAAAAGCTTGTGACGTCTTTGTCGCACCCCGTTCTGTACTCGCTTCTGAACGAGATGTGCTGGAAACAAGTGCGAATCATTTAATCGTGGGCATCACAGAAACTCCAGCACGTTTGGCTGTCCCTGTGTTGGAAGGATTCAACTATGTTGGCGGCTCTAAAATGTCCTTGGAATTCACAGCACTACTGGTTGGGTTGGTCGTTTATACGGCCGCTTTCATCGCCGAAATTGTCCGTGCCGGGATCATGTCTGTGGGCAAAGGTCAATCAGAGGCCGCACGCGCCCTTGGTTTAACCGAAGGACAACGCCTGCGTCTGATTGTACTGCCTCAGGCTTTACGGGTTATCATCCCGCCGCTCACAAGCCAATATTTGAACCTGACCAAAAACTCCAGTTTGGCTTTGGCCATCGCTTTCCCCGATTTGTGGCAAGTGATGAATACAATCACCAATCAGTCGGGTCGTTCGATTCAGCCAATTATCTTAACAGCGTTGACCTACTTAACCTTTAGTATTGTCATTTCGCTGTTCTTGAACTGGTATAACAAGAAAATTCAACTGGTGGAGAGATAATTATGACAACAATTCGAGAAAGTCAAGCCAGTTCCCCTCGTATCAATTTTGATCTGAATACTTGGGTTAGTGAAAATATTACCAAACATTGGCTTCTTACCATTTGGTTGGTTCTAATCACCCTGTTCACCGTTCAATTTACGCGTTCACAGTTAGAAAAAACGTTTCTTAGCACGTTGATTGTTCTTATTATCTGGGCGATTTCTGTTGCCCTAACTGTTTACAGTGAGGTGGTTCATAAACATACACCTGTTACGCTTTGGCTGCGGAACAATATGTACAACTCCATTACCAATGTTCAACTCACGTTGATCCTTGTCCTGGCTATTATTGCCGCAGTTATCGGGTTGTTCAGTTATGCATTCCGAACGGCTAGCTTTGTAACCACACCAGCAACAGATATTCGCGCAGCATTTGTCTCTGCAGATGGCAACAATTACTGCTTTAACGTCGGCAGTATTGACCCGGATATCGGTGCTGAATCATTTGAAGTTCGTGAACAGAATTGTTTCTCAGCTTCAGCCATTGATACTGAAGCAACACGCTCCGATTTAACGGCCGTTTCCATCGGTGAAGAAGCAGCAAACATCTGCTTCGATACTGACAAGGCCAATCCCGAAAATGGGCTCACCTGTTTTGAAAGTGTTGCTGGCGATCCAACCTTTTTTGCCGTCACACGCGAATTCAGTGGCGCCAACTGGGGTGCTGTCGGGGCTAATCTCACCACCCTCATGGTCTTTCGTTTTGATCGCGACCAAATCTGGCGTGTTTGGGCCGCAGGCATCTTCGGGCTTGTTTTAGCCGTTGCTAGCTTTGCCGTCTATCGTGACAACTTCCAAAACAAACGCGTGCGCCAAGCCTTAACCTATACATGGTTAGCCTCGCCGATTATCTTCTATATATTGTTGGCTGGTGTCCCAGCCGTAGAAGGAAGTTTCATTTCTAACTTCATTCCATACGCAGTTACCTTAATCGTCGCCGGAGGGTTATGGTATGCAAACAAATATATCAACACTAAATATCCGCCACAAAAAGGAGAATCTGAACAGCTTCGCTTAGGCCGGATATTATTAACCATGCTTGTTGGTATCTTTGCTTTTCTCGGCTTCCTCAGCGTCCTCGGCATCATCGTACTCATCTTTGGTGTCATCGAAGTTGGCGGAGAACAAGTTTTTGTAGCTGTTGACCCTGATGTTGATTGGGGTGGCTTTCTGCTCACACTGATCATCACAGCCTTTGCCATTGTCGTCTCCTTCCCCCTTGGTGTTGTTTTAGCACTTGGACGACGCAGCACCATTCGTGGGATTCCAGGTTGGATTACTTACCCTGTGGCCCTTATCATTATGATTTGGGGGTTAATTAACAGCACACCAACATTGGTCGCCGACGCCCGCAACAACTTTGAGCTTGTCGTTGCCTATTGGCCGCTCCTCTTGCCTGTAATTGCTTGGGTATTCCAGCGGGTGTGGAAAGGGAATGTTGTTTCTGGATTCTGTACATTGTATATCGAATTCATCCGTGGTATTCCTTTGATTACGGTGCTCTTCTTAGCAATCATCTTGTTCCCCATTCTGTTGCCACCTGATATGGAAGTTCTCAATGTGTGGCGTGTCATGTTTGCCTTCACCTTCTTTGCCGCTGCTTATTTGGCTGAGAATGTGCGTGGTGGGCTACAAGCCATTCCCAACGGACAATATGAGGCAGCAGACTCAATTGGGCTTAGCACCTTCAATAAATATCGGTTAATCATCTTGCCCCAAGCATTGCGTACCGTTATTCCTGCCATTACTAATCAATACATTGGTTTGTTCAAAGATACCACTTTGGTCGCCATTGTTGGCTTATTAGACATTTTAGGTGTTGCCAATGCCATTTCAGCACAACCACAATGGTTAGGTGTGCGTCGTGAAGCATATATTTATATTGCCTTGTTGTACTTTATTATTTCCGCGGCAATTGCAGCATATAGTGCCCGTTTAGAAAAACAATCTGGGTTAGGTGAACGATAGGAGAATAATTATGAGTGAAACAGATGTAGTCACTGTAACAAACCCAACAATACCCGCTTTAGAGAATGAATATATCATTGAATGTAATGATGTTAATAAATGGTTCGGAGATTTTCATGTATTAAAAGGGATTACCTTAAATGTTAAGTCTGGTGAGGTAATCGTCATCTTGGGTCCTTCCGGTTCTGGTAAATCCACCTTCATTCGTTGCCTCAATCGTCTTGAAGAACATCAACAAGGTGATATTGTTATTGATGGGATCACATTAAGCCATGATGTACGTAATATTGCAGAAATTCGTCGTGAAGTGGGCATGGTCTTCCAACAATTCAACTTGTTCCCACACTTAACGGTGTTGGAAAACGTCACCTTGGCACCGATTCATGTGCGCAAATGGTCTCGGGAAAAAGCAGAAGAGACGGCGATGAAATGGCTCACCCGTGTCGGTATTCCTGAACAAGCAGAGAAGTACCCCGGTCAGTTGTCTGGTGGACAACAGCAACGTGTGGCCATTGCGCGTACATTGACCATGGAGCCCAAAATCTTGCTCTTTGATGAGCCAACATCCGCATTAGACCCTGAAATGATTAAGGAAGTGTTGGATGTCATGCGCGATTTGGCGCGGGAAGGGTATACGATTTTGGCGGTAACACATGAGATGGGGTTTGCCCGTGAAGTAGCCGAACGCATCATTTTTATGGATTATGGTCAAATTGTAGAAGAAAATACGCCTGAAGAATTCTACACAAATCCGAAACATGAACGAACAAAGTTGTTCTTGTCTCAGATTTTGAACCACTAGACGTATTGTGTGATGTATGTGGCCTGATTTTTGAAATGAGCCCGACTGCGACGATTGTGGCAGTCGGGTTTTTATTTGGGACTGTATCTAAATCTGTGCGTTTATTGGTGGGAGAGATGATTGTTTCTTTCCCATTTCAACCTAAATCGATGCCACTTTTTCTTAACGACGACAGCATCATCCTTTGGAGAATAGTTGCTAGAAATAGGGACAGCTTCGATGTGCAATGTGTCTGCTTGTGGGCGTCCGGCTCGATCCCATTGCAAAATATGATCTTGGAGTTGTTGAACGGCCGTATCTCGCGGGCCATAACCACAAATAAACAAAGGAAATGAAGCTGGTTCCTTCTCCTGTTGTGTTTGCGCAAATGGTTGATGGGTGGAAGGACGCATTAAAAAGGCCATGCCATCAGATAAGCAAAGACCAACCGTCATCATCCAGCGCTTATTATTTTCTACATCTTCCATACTGTACAAAAATGGAACGGGGGTTGTTGTTTGTACATCTCTATCTTCTAGAAACACACGATTTTGTTCTTGTAGCGTCAACCAAATCGATAAGCTGCTCCATATTTCGTGCATCGTTACCAAAACGGCCGTATCTCGTTGCCGCAAATCACCGCTCAGCCATTTTGACATTTCATCTACTTCAAAATGCTCAGGTGGCAAGTCGATGCCCATTCGTGAAACCACAATATTTTCATCCAAGGAGAGCGACTTTGTGAATTCAGGTTCTGCATGTGGACCCTGCATGCGCATGAAGCCACAAGGTTTGATAGAGCTGCTGACGAGTTGATCATTCTTCCGTACAAAAGCGACAGACATCTGCGGCCCATGAAGCGAGAAAGGTAGCACAATACGGCCGTTTGGCTTTAATTGCGCTAACCATTCTGGTGAAATATCCCAGCCGCCCACAGTAAGAATCAGGCAATCATAAGGGGCATTGGCAGCAAATCCTTGTGTGCCATCAGCACAAACAACTTGCACATTATCGGCACCAGCCGCTTGTAAATGGCTTTGGGCAGCTTCAACAATGTCGGGATCGATGTCAATGGAGGTAACACGGCCATTTTTGCCAACCAGTGATCCTAACAAAGCTGCGTTATACCCTGTGCCTGCCCCGACCTCCAGCACGTTTTCTCCTGAACAAACTGCCAATTGCTCAAGCATAATCGCCATCATTGTCGGTTGCGATGACGAACTGGTTGGTCGTCCGTTCTCTCTCTTTGTCACAATAGGACGATCGCTATAAACCGCCGTTAGTGGTGTGTCTGGTAAAAAAAGATGACGAGGCACAGCACGAAATGCACGCTCCACAGCATCTGAAGAGATCACTTTTCGTTCGACTAAATCGTCAACGAGTGTTTGTTGTAGGGTTTTAATATCATCGGTTGCATTAGCGGCTGACATAGATGGATTATAGTAGAGAACAGTGGAAATAGGTATGACAAAATTTTGTATTGCACGCTTTGACCAAAGTTTGATCAGTGCAAGTCCCCGGCACTTTACATGCTATCTTCTCCTGGCTAGAAAACACAAGTGCCAGGGACTTTGGTAAAGTCTTCTTTTGTTAACTTCTGGTCAGTAAATGGCGTGCTATCTTGTCTTGGATGGGGGGATTGTTATACTCTGACAAAATTTTGAAGAGGATTTTATTTATGCGCTGGGTTTTACATTTGCTATTGATTATCTTAATTTTGTTGCTGGCTGCTTGCTCACAACCAGAAGAGGAAACGGCCGTTGCCAACACCCCCATCCCTGAACCAACAACAGAACCCACGACTGCACCTGATCAAGCACCTGTCGATAATGGTTTCATCGTCATCGCCACCGATGCCCCCAATGCCCCGTTCACCGTGTTCGATGAATTTGGTGGGGTGGATGGCTTTGAAGCCAGTTTACTACAATATATCAGTGATGATGCTCAATTCGAGTATGAACTTGTGGTGACCCCCTTTGAAGGCATTCTACCCAATATTGCCAGCAATAATGGCGACTTCGATGCTGTATTGGCCAATTTACCCATTCCAGAAACAGCAGAAGAAGGCATTGTTTACTCTGAACCTTATATGGAAGTTGGTCAAGTACTCGTTGTCTTAGCGGATGAAAACGAAATTATAAGCTATCAAGATCTGCAACCAGGCATGGCAGTTGGCGTAGTTACCAACTCGCAAGCAGAAAGCTTGGCGCAAAATGAACTGGGTATTGGCCGTGTCGATTTACGTAACGAGTATGAAGATGAAATTGCCGTCTTACAAGCGTTATTGGATGAAGAATTACGGGCCGTCATCGTCGATAGCTATATTGCCGACTACTTTACGCAAGCATTACCAGAACAATTAAAACGCACCGGAGAAGACGGCCGTTCCGGCTGGATCAGCAGTAAAGCATACGCCATCGCCCTCTCCGCCGAAAATCAACCCTTACTCGATAAACTCAACCAAGCCATTATTAACGTCAAAAATGCAGGGCATGTTGATCGTCTAACCACAGCATGGCTCATTCCACCAGATACACTCAATCCTGGTGAACCGCGTGTCAGCACACGCCCCAATGAATTCGCCATCGGCATTGTCGGTGAGTTTGCCGATATGGACCCCGCCTCAACACCTCCCGACTTGATCGGTTGGGAAGTGAAAAGCAACACCATGAGCGGCCTTTACATGTTCAACGCCAACAACGAAATTGTGCCCATGTTGGCCAACGCCCTTCCCGCCGTGTCTGAAGACAAATTAGAATACACCATTGTCTTGCGCCCCAATCTCACCTTCCCAGATGGCACTACATTTGATGCCAACGATGTGAAATGGTCTGTCGATCGCTCGCGCAGTTTGGGGAACTTCCTCGTCAATAATTATCTGAAAGATTCTGATGAAAATAATTTTGCCGATGACGATGCTGTGCAAGTTATTGATCAATATACAGTCAAATTTATTTTGCAAGAGCCAACAAGCTACTTTTTAAGCCTATTGGCAACACCACCCTACTTCCCAATTAGCAGCGATTGTTATGCACCCACATGGGATTATGAAAGCGTATGTGGGGGTCTAGGCCCCTATCTCATTGAAACCTGGGAAATCGGAGAAGAGATGCGTCTGCGTGCCAATCCTAGTTGGCCAGGGACACCCGCACCTGCATTTGAAAACTTAACCCTTCGCTTTTATGATGACACGGCAAATATGCGTCGGTCACTTGAAGAGTTTGGCTCCATTGACCTGGCGTGGACCGGTTTGCCTTATGCAGATTTCGTCGCGTTGGGAGATAGCTTTATGCAGTGGACTGGGCCAGCAGGATTTAAAAGCTACATCGTTTTTAATCAAGCTGTTGAACCCTGGACAAGCGAAAGGGTACGACAAGCAGCAAGCTTATCCCTGGATCGCAATGCCTTGGCAGAAACAGTGTTTGCCGGGAGACGTGATCCGCTATTTAGCCCCATTCCCAACGAAATCTCTGGACACACGCCCGCACTACCGCAACGCGACATTGGACAAGCGCGTGCCTTATTAAGCGCAGAAGGATTCAACGAAACAACACCTTTGCCAATTACTTTGTCATTTGTAAATGACGGCCGTTATAGTGATGTCGAAGAAGCCTATGCCAACGCCATCAAAGCACAGTTAGAAGAGACGGGTGTATTCCAAGTCACGGTGAGTGGCGCTCCCTGGGATGTGTTCAGCGGACAAATTGCTGGCTGCAACTACACAACCTCATTGCTTGGTTGGCCATCACCTGGACGTCCAACAAACTATCTAGATGCGAGTGCATGGATGGATTTCTTTATTACCAGTGCTGCTTTCTGTTCCAATTATGAAAGTGAAAAAATGAATGAACTGCTGTTAGAAAGTCGTGCCGAGTTAGATCCTGTCGCGCGGGGTGAGATATTAGCCGAGATGCAAACATTATGGGCTAAAGAGCTGCCGACGCTCGACATTTTACAAGAACCTCGCTTTGC
>JBNKHS010000028.1:0-19171 GCA_050290485.1 Promineifilaceae bacterium (SeqCode)
CCATGCCCTTGGTCATCATTTGGTGTACTGGTTCCATCAACGTAGGTTCTACCAAAAACAATATTTGCTTGTAAATCTGGGTGATCTAAATCCACACCAGTATCAATAACGGCAATCGTAATTTCTGCGTATTGGTTATCAATACAAAGGTTTTCTAAAGACCATAATGCAGGAGCATTGATAATACTTTGATTATAGCGAACTAGTTCAGCATATGGTGGTGGAGAACAATCTAAAATAATAGGCAAGTAAACAAATGAATTAGAGGTACCATCACTAATAAACACATCATCTAAAAAGAAGTCATCGATCCCCTCCCCAATATTTATCTGCGTATCGAAAACCAAATCGTGTGGTTGTCCATCCGCATAAGCATCTAAATTGACAGTCACCTTTGTATAGCTGCTATATGTTGCGTAGTCCAGTGCTGTATCGGTAACCTCGAAAAGTTGATCTCCATCAACAAACACCCGAAAATAATCGTTGCCTAATGCACCAGCCTCTTGTCTAGCATATTGAAAATAAAATTCCAATTCTGCAGTTACGCTTACAGGGATGGTTATTGTTTGCGTTAATGTACTACGCTCATTTTCTTCACCCCCAAACCATGCCCAGTAATTCCCGCTATGTGCCAGATTTAGTTGGTCTTTCCCCGTACAATCTTTATTGCAAATAGGAGTAGAAAAACTAAACGAGTATTCATCCCATGCTGGGTTTGGTGTCCCATTTTCAAAGCCCCCATCCTGAATAATAGAGCTGCCCATTGTAGAAGATGGTCTGGGATTCTCTACAGAATCGCTTGTAATAGCTTGTCTGTGCGGAATGGGATCTGTGTTGGGGTCAGCCTTCATCGTGGCAGATGTGATACCAACCAATAAAATGGGGAAAATAAATACCAATAAAATTTTTATAAAACGTGACATTTTGCCTCCAAATCAGCGTATTTTAGTATGTAAATAGTAGGCATTCCTCATTAAGATTTGCATGAACGGCCGTTAGGTTGTGATACAATTCACAGGACTGTACTGAATCATTAAACAAGGAAACCTTCAATATTCTATGAGTGAAATAAATAATGCAACCCGCCCACTGACTCCTAGTAAAACGGCCGTTGTCATTGGTGCATCTTCAGGCATTGGCGCCGCACTTGTTAAAAATTTAGCCGAAGATGGTTACAAAGTTGCTGCCGTTGCTCGCCGAGAAGCATTATTAAAAGAACTATGTGACGATGTCAATAAAGATGAACCAAAAGTCATCTATTTCACACATAATGTAACCAACTTCGAAGAGATTCCTGGCCTTTTCCAAACGATTACCAAAACCCTTGGCGGACTGGATCTTATCATCTATGCAGCGGGTATACAACCTACTGTTCAACCCAATGAATATGATTTCGCCAAGGACAAAAATATGATCGATGTGAACCTTCTGGGGGCAATGGCCTGGCTCAATCAAGCTGCTATCCGGTTTACCCAGGCGAAATCTGGGCACATCGTTGGCATCGGGTCGATCGCTGGTGATCGTGGACGCGTTGGGGCACCCGGTTACAACACAAGCAAAGCTGCTTTGGCTACTTATTTAGAAGCATTGCGTAATCGCCTAGCCACCGAAAATGTCACGGTTACAACGATTAAACCTGGGTTTGTTGATACAATCTTATTAGAGAATGCACCTAAAACATTTTGGGTCATTTCTCCAGAGAAAGCAGCAGAAATCATATTAAAAGCGATTCGGAAAAAGCGGCAGACTGTTTATATACCTGCACGTTGGGGATTGGTCGGACTCATTATTCGCCATATCCCTTCTTTTATTTTCCGTCGATTGAAGTTCTAAGTTTTATGGGTGATCTATTATGCTAAATCAAGAATTTGATGTTTCGCAAGATGAAGAATTAATGAATACGGCCGTTACTGCTTTGCCGTCTGAACATTTGGAACATGTTGCCGGCTGGGGGGATGCCAACAGCAGTGTTGGTTATGTGTATCGCCCCAGCACCGTTGCGCAGTTGCGCGACATTTTCAAGATGGCAGAGGAAAAGGGACGCACAATCGGGCTGCGCGGCGCAGGTAACAGCTATGGTGACCCAGCTATGAACAGCGATGAAATTGTGCTCGATTTCACACGGATGAACCGCATTCTCGATTGGAACCCCGAAAACGGCCGTATTAAAGTCGAACCCGGTGTTACCCTCAAACGGGTTTGGGAATACAGCATCGAAGATGGCTGGTGGCTGCCTGTAGCTACGGGCACACAAAAAATCACCGTTGGTGGTGGTGCGGCCATGAACGTCCATGGTAAAAACGCATGGAAAATGGGCGTCTTTGGTGATCACATTTATGAATTCGAGATGATGCTCCCCTCAGGAGAAATTGTAACTTGTAACCGCGAAAAAAATAGCGACCTCTTTTATGCCACAATTGGCAGTTTTGGTATGCTGGGCAGCTTTACCAGCATTACGCTGCACCTTAAACGCATTTACTCTGGGCTGATCAACGTTGAAGGATTGGTCAAACCCAACTTACACGAGACCATGCAGTATTTTGAAGACCACATGCACGATTCTGATTATTTGGTAGGCTGGACAGACGCCTTCAGCAAAGGAAAATCAGTGGGACGTACAGAAATTCACCGTGGTGTCTACCTTCGCCCTGGTGAAGATCCTACCCCTGCACAAACATTACGTCTCACAAATCAACGAATCCCCCCAGAAATTTTAGGATTCTTCCCACGCATCTCGCTGTGGCGTTTTCAACGGCCGTTTTGGAATACATTTGGTATGCGTTTTGTCAATACAGGCAAATTCATGGCTGCAAAAATGAAGGATGGCATACAATATCAACAACCCCACGCCCACTTTCACTTCTTGCTCGACTCACTCGAGTGGCGCAAAGCCTTTGGCCCCGGCGGATTGATTCAATACCAACCCTTCATCCCTAAAGAAAATGCCGAGCAAGCATTTACAGAGATCATTGAACTTGGGCAGAAACGAAAAAATCCAAATTTGCTCTCCGTTTTGAAAAGATACCGTACCGATAATTTTTTATTGAGTTATACTGTAGATGGTTATTCTTTGGCGATGGATTTTCGGATTACCAAGCGGAATCGGCAAGCGATTGCCAATTTGGCAAGAGAAATGGATGAAATTGTGCTCAAGCATAACGGCCGTTTCTACTTTGCTAAAGATAGTACCCTTCACCCCGAAACAGCAACCTCATATTTAGGTGAAGAGACAATCAGCAAATTCCGCGAGATGAAAAAACGTTGTGATCCCCACAACATTTTGCAAACAAACCTGTGGCGACGGGTTTTTGGCAATCTGTAATCCCCCGCTATTAGCTTGTATTTCTTAAATTAGAGATTGGAGATTAGAGTCTGGAGGTTTTTATGAGTCTCCAATCTCTAATCTCATGGCTCAAAGCCACCAATCTCGCACAAGTTTCATCTAAGGAGGTATTATGTCACGACGGATGACATCATTTGCTCTGTTGGCAATCTTATTGCTGTTGGGTGCGTTTTCAGCACCCATTGCTTCAGCCGATTCCCCCGCCCCCACATTATCGACAAAAACAGAATTAGCCACCACCGAAACCTATTCTGAACCCACAGAAGTTGTTGCGCAGGATGGTTTATTTGATGGGCTGGCCTCTATCTTTGCTGTGTTAGGCGTTTACATTGTCACCATGTTCACAATGGCAATAGCTGTAGAAGTGGTTGTTGATATTTTCAAAGTTTCTTTTGGGATGAAAAGCAAGCCAAGTGCACGTAAGACATTAGCAGAATATTCGAACCTTCTTCCAGGCACATTAGATGATTTAGGAGCCTCTGCACAAGCCCAAGCCAAATTAAACCAACAAATCAAGGCCATCAACCAGCTATTGCAACCTGCGTTTCAAGCAGAAGATGTTATTGTTCATTTACGCAACAAGGAGTTTAATGAAGCGTTTGATACAACGTTTGGCGCAGAAGCACAGGGGAAATGGGTCAATGATGCCCGTAATTTGTTGAAAGATCAGCTCAATACGGCCGTAATTAGTGTTGAAACCCGCTCCCCATTAGGCAAAACTGTCCAAGCAACCGTCGTTGCCAATCTCGATAAGATTATTGATGCAGCTGCAAAAGATGCTGCCAACTTAACTCCCGAAGAGGTGTACAACAAGAGTATGGTCCTCGTAAATGGCGAGTTCGCCCAAGCCACTTCTACATGGACCGAAGCCAAACTCAACGAGTTACAAAAAGTCCCTTACGAAACGGCCGAATCCATCTACAACTTCCAGATCAAACCAGAAATTGAAAAATCAGGATTAAGTAAAAATCTACAGGATGCCCTAGATAAGCAGTTCACCAGCTATCTTGGCAATTTAAAAACGTTCAAAATTGGGGAAACCTATTTAGACGCACTGAACCAACTATTGTTAGATGTTGAAAAAGAACGCTACGAATTATACACTCGCATCAGTTATTGGTGGTTAAGGCTCAAAACATGGACACGCCGTCAATTCAGTCGCATTTTTCCCAGCCTCAAAAATCCACCACGCACCCAAAAACGGAACATCACCATTGAAGAACCGATTGTTGCTGCCAATCGCTTGATGGAAATTGACGAGCGCGACAAACAAGAAAATAAAATCCGTATTAGCCAACTGCGGTTCATCTCTGTTGTTGTGAGCATTATTTTGGCTTATTTCTTGAAGGTAGATTCGGCAGATTTATTAGGAGAGCTCTTCTCAAATTCTACCAACTTCCTCGATATTACTTTGCTAGCCGAAAATTCTGCCCTGCTTGTTTGGCTAGATACAGTCTTTGGCATCAAAGCACCAGCAGTGACAGCTGGCGTTTTATTAACTGGTTTGGGGGCAAGTGCAGGATCAAACTTCTGGCACCAACAATTGAATCGTTTAGAAGCAATTAAACAAGGTTCAGATGCAGCACAAGCTGCCTTACAACCGATTATTGTGCAAACACAAGGCACCCAAAGTAACAATAAGGACGATGAATAAACTATTTTTGAGGTGTCTCACGCTCACGAGATGAGGCATCTCTTAAATTTTTAACTGAGCAACATAGCCTCGTAATCCGGCACCAATTCGTTCTGGGGAAAAGCCTTGTTCGACACGTTGGTAATGAAATAGCTGTGCATTTAGGGGAGCTAATATTGCATCCGACAAATATTCAAGATCTACTTCTGCCGAGATTTCACCATTGGAAACGGCCGTTCTAAGCAAACCTAACACAGTCGTTTGTTGCCAATATTGTGGCCGCCCAACTTTCTTTTGGAAATAATGAAGTCCTTGCTGCTGCGCTTCTTGTAAAAGCAATACATATCGATCTGTAAACCACACAAGTTGATCCAAAAAATCGTCCAATTGCATCATAGCCGGTGTATTTACGGCCGCAAAATCACGCAATCGTGCCAATACCTCATTTTGAAAATCAGCCAAAGCATCATCCATTACCGCAAGACATAGCTCTCCCTTGTCGGGGAAATGCCGATACAATGTACCGCGCCCTACACCAGCCGCTTTGACCACATCACTCATGCTTACATTGGCAGGACCATGTTCTGCAAATAATTGTCTTGTAACATTCAACAAGCGTCTACGATTGGCAACCGCATCACTGCGTTCACCTTGTTGATCATTCTCATGTTGCATCCCTAATGGAATAGAATCATCCATGTTGTTCACCCTATTCAAACAGCAATAACAACCAACTTGTCACTAACCTACCCATCTGGTTAGGTTGACAAACGGACACATGTCCGTTAATATCACCAACAAATGGACAAATGTCCGTTTGAAGTATAAAAGATACAGAAACATCTGGCAAATACAATCATTGGCTATTGCCACCAATTTACAAGCAATTCCTTCCACACCCGTTAAGAAATTGTTCCGTAAAAAATCAATTCTAATGTTTACAAAAACCAATATACAAGGAGATATGCAATCATGTCACAAAATATTTTAATTACTGGTGCAAGTGGCGGATTTGGACAATTAACCACCCATGCCCTACTCAACAAAGGATATAATGTCGTCGCCTCTATACGAGGCGTTACGGGCAAAAATAAAGCAACCGCCCAAGCGCTAAAAAATGCAGGTGCACATATTGTCGAAATCGATGTTACGGATGATGATAGTGTTACCAATGGTGTGGCTCAGGCAATTGAATTAGCAGAAAATATTGATGTCGTCATTAACAACGCAGGAATTGGTGTTTTAGGCTTACAAGAAAGCTTTACACCTGGCGACTGGCAACGGCTGTTCGATGTCAATCTCTTTGGCGTACAACGCGTCAATCGGGCCATATTGCCTCATCTCCGTGAGAAAAAGAGCGGATTGCTCATTCATGTCTCTAGTCTACTGGGGCGCATCTCTCTTCCATTTTACGGGCCTTATAACGCTTCCAAATGGGCATTAGAAGCACTTGTAGAAAATTATCGTGTCGAACTGTCCGCTTTTGGGGTAGATGTTGCTATGGTAGAGCCCGGAGGATATGCAACTGATTTCTTTGGCAATCTTTTGTACCCAACAGATGATAGCCGTGACGCTTCTTATGGCGATTTAGCACATGGTCCTAAGCAACTCTTTACAAATTTCGAACAAGCATTAGCCAACAATCCTGCACAAAATCCTCAAGATGTCGCCAATGCGATTGTTCATTTAATTGAAACACCTGCTGGGGAACGGCCGTTACGCACAACAGTTGACAAAATGGGTATGGGCGATGCCATTGCTGGTTACAACGAGCATTTAGAACAAGTAACTACAGGTATATACTCAGCCTTCGGGATGGAAGGTATGCTCAAACTAAACGCATAATTGCCATGTACAAAAAAGGCTCCAATCTGGTCAGATCGGAGCCTTTTTTGTACGCTAAACTTAAATCTAAGATTCCTGCTTCAACTTTTTTTCAGCATCTGCAAAGCGCGTAAAATAGTTGTGCTCACCTGTTAAAGTCGCTAAGCGTAAATGAACAGCTCGACCATCTTCGGTTTCATACGCAATTGTCAATTTATTACCGATAACCTGTCCAACTAAAGCCCAATATTCGCGATCAAGTTCTTCTTTATCACGCATCTCACCATCAGGCGATTCTTGCCGTCCAGCCATTAATTCTGTCAAACGAACAATATATTTATCTGCAGCAGGGACAATGTCTAAAATTTCAGCATTAAATACAGCGCGAATGTAATCATCATTAGGCAATTGCCATGCAAACTGCACGGCAAAGGATTCCCCGATTTTATGATTTGCCGTTGGCATATTTCTGTCCTGTAAAACGAAAACGGCCGTTCCAAAAGGGAACGGCCGTTTATCAATCAAAAATTAAAATTAACGAATCGCCAACTCTGTATCTTTGTCAAAGAGATGCATATTATTCATGTCTGCAACCAAATCTAATTGACTACCCACATTTGCGTTCAAACGAGGGTCAATTGTTGCTACCAAAGAATTTTTACCAGTCGATGTCATCAAATGAATTTCATGTCCCAACAACTCAATCACTTCAACAGTTGCCGATAATTCAGAAGCAATAATACTTGGTGGAGCAAATTGTGGTGCATGTACATGCTCTGGGCGAATACCAAAGATAACTTCTTTGCCGACATAATCTGAAAATAAACCTTTTTTATCATCAGGTACAGCTAAGCGGAAATCACCAGTATCAACAAACAAGTTTCCTTCTTCACTAACCAAGGTTGAGTCAAAGAAGTTCATACTTGGGCTGCCAATAAACCCAGCAACAAACACATTTGCGGGTTCATTGTACAAATTACGAGGTGTGTCAACTTGTTGCAAATTACCATCACTCAAAACCACAATACGATCACCCATCGTCATCGCTTCAACTTGGTCATGGGTTACGTAAATAAATGTGGTTCCTAAACGACGATGAAGCTGGCTAATTTCTGCACGAGCAGAAACACGCAATTTAGCATCTAAGTTAGAAAGTGGTTCATCCATCAAGAACACTTCAGGTTCACGCACAATCGCGCGCCCTACAGCCACACGTTGCCGTTGCCCACCAGACAATGCTTTTGGTTTACGGTCGAGCAATGCAGACAAACCCAAACTTTCTGCAGCTTCTTTCACACGACGATCAATTTCGTCTTTTGGTGTTTTACGCAATTTCAAACCAAACGCCATATTGTCGTACACACTCATATGTGGATAAAGTGCATAAGATTGGAGCACCATCGCAATGTCACGATCTTTTGGTGGCACATCATTAACAACACGATCACCAATCAAGATTTCACCATCAGTAATTTCTTCCAAACCTGCAAGCATACGCAAGTTCGTAGATTTACCACAACCTGATGGGCCAACAAAAACAATAAACTCTTTATCTTTAATTTCTAAACTAAAGTCATTAATTACGGTGATATCACCGAAACTTTTCTTGACGTTCCTATAGGTTACACTAGCCATGCGAATCTCCTTAAATTAGATTGTTTTCTAGGGGAATTTTTGAGGGAAATGACTTGTTCCTGCAATGTTTGGGTATTCAATAATGTGTCTGCAATGTGTGGCAAACAAGTCGAATGTTCATACATGAGCCAAACTATAATCTTAAATAGTTGAACCGTCAAAGCATTCACAAAAACTGTCTAATTTCGTGGTGTTAGCTGATTTTCCGTTTATTTACGAGGATTAACCGTGATAATTCCGTCCAACAAAGCCATTTCTAAAATAGAATCTGGCAACTCTTCGGGGAATTCATTAGCGTACGCGTTCACCCAGTTCGCCACACTTTGATGATTTACATCTAGGATACGAGCAACACCGCGCAAACTGACTCCCTCCAAATATAGTGTCAGCGCATGCAGCCGGATCTCTTCTTCATATCCCTTGTCTTTATGAAGTGGTGTGTAACGATGCCCGCATAACTTGCATTTATATCGTTGACTTCCTGCCGCAGTACGGCCGTCTTTGTTTTGGCTGGTTCGAGCAGAACAATTGGGGCACGCAGACATATTAAATAACCGTCAAAACAACTGCAATGATCATCAACAATACAGCAAACAAGATCAATAATTGATTTTGCTGCAAAGCCTTGCCCCATTCTGGTCCGTTAACATCAAACATGACCTTACCCGGCCGATCTTCAATGCCGAATAACACGCGACGAAAGATTTCAACCGATTCAGGCCGGTCATCTGGATGCATCTCCATCGCCCACATAATGGCATCAGAAACGTAAGGACTAATCTCTGGTTCCAAGTTAGCAGGGGGAATGAGATCCGCTGGACGCAAGAACCGTGCTTTAGCATCTGGCGGAGGAATATTAGTTAATAAATGATAAAAAGTTGAGCCAAGTGCATAAATATCAGTACGTACATCTGTATGCCCACCATCACCACCATACTGCTCTAATGGTGTATACAATGCCGTCCCACGCCCCTGCACAACCGTAATCGTCCGGTTATCATCTGCCGCTAATAACTTGACGAGACCAAAATCTACCAGTTTAATACGTTTATCGGGCGTTAGTTTAATATTGGCAGGTTTTATATCCCGATGGAGTACAGGTGGATCTTGTTGGTGCAAATAAGATAGTGCATCACAAATTTGTTCCGCCCAACTTAATACATCTTTTTCGGCAAGAGGGCCTTGCTGTTCAATTAACAATTCGCGCAGATCGTTACCGGGTACATAATCCATGACCAAATAATCACGGCCGTTTTCGGCAAAAAAGTCAGAAACTTTGGGCAACCCGGGATGATCCAATTGTGCTAAAATACTAGCCTCTTGCAAAAATTGTGCCTGTTCTTGCGCCACCGCCTCATCCGTCGCATCAGGATCAGGCTTAACAACTTTAATAGCACATAAGCGCCCCGGCAGACGCAAATCCTCCGCTCGGTATACGCTTCCCATACCGCCTTGCCCCACAATGTTGGTGAGCTTATAACGATCGCGTAAAATAATAGTGTCTTCAGTAGTTGAACTCATTAGTTCCTATTATAGCCGACATAGCGCTTTGCGGTTAGGAGCAGCAGCAAAGGCAAACAATAAGTGTATTATGATGATGAGACATTAAATTAAGATCCACTTTTATACAGAATTCCAAACATCTCTCATCTTCAGAGAACATAGGAAGGGAAATGAACATGATCGAACAACCAGTTTTAGTAATGCGAGAAGGTCAACTCTCTGGTCAAAGATGGACAATAGATAGCGATGAATTTGTCATTGGGCGTGGTGCTGAATGCAACATTGTGTTACCAGAACGCCAAGTTTCACGCGAACATGTCCGTATTACACATGATGCCAATGGGTATATACTTCATGATCTTGGCAGCAAAAATGGAACTCATCTGAATGGTAAACAAATCCAAGGCTCCGTGCCGTTGCAAGATGGGGATGAACTTTCAATCGCATTGGCTGTCAAACTGGTTTTTGTGGGAACAGATGCAACCATTCCGCTAACTTTTGACCCCCCAAAAATTGAAGGAAATCTAGTTATTGATGAAGCACAACGTTCAGTTAATATCAATGGCAAAGGATTAATCCCTCCATTATCGCTAGCACAGTTCCGCCTGTTAGAACTTTTATATGAGGCAGATGGCGCGGTTTGCAGTCGAGATGCAATTGTTGAAGTTGTTTGGCCGGGAACAGAGGGGTTGGGCGTTTCAGAACAAGCGATTGATGCCCTTGTACGCCGTTTACGGGATCGTCTCGCGGAGCTGGACGATCATAATTACATTGTCACAGTTAGGGGACATGGTTTCCGTTTGGACAATGATCCCCATTAAGGCAACAGCCTTTTCATTGCAGATAAAGAGATTGGTTCAGTTTTAAAATTGGACCAATCCTCTCAAACAAACGTCACATTTACTCTCTCGTTATAACCACAAACTAAGAAAACCAAAAATCTAACCAACAAGCAGGAATCATGCATACAAAAATCATTTCTGATTGTTTGCAAAAAATGAATTATCCTTTTGAGTTGCATGAATATGAACTACTTGCCAGCGGCATTTCAGGTGCGCACACGTATCAGGTTCAATTAGGGGCAAATACGGCCGTATTAAAAGTAACATTGGCCGCCAGCGAAGATTTTATTTTGCAAAGAGCAAAACGCGAATTGACCTTTTATCAATCATTGGCGAAGCAATTGCCATTGCAAACGCCCCAGCTTTTATCCAGTTACACCGCTCCTGATTTCGGTTATTGCTTTTTACTCACAGCTCACCAACCTATCATTACGTGGGAGCAAAAAGATTTTGAGGATGTCGCCCAGCAATTGGCACACTTACATGCAACATTTTGGCAAAACAATCATGCTCTCGTGAATGAGAGCTGGTTAAAGCAGCCCTCAGCAAACACAACTCAACTAGAAATCGAGACGGCAATTTCCGCATGGGAAACATTACAAAGCCAAGAGCGTCTAAAGCAATGCTTTACAACGGAAACGAACCGCCTCCTTAGGCAACAACTGACACAACTAATAACAATCGACAATTTGATCCAAACCATTCCATTTACACTGTGCCACGGCGATTGCCACATGGATAATTTCCTCAAGGATACACAAGGCAACCTGATATGGGCGGATTGGCAAGAAGTTGGGTTTGGTTACGGCCCCGAAGATCTCTCATTCTTTTTGCAGAGGGGGATTCATGCAGGAAAATCAATTCCGGTTGAGCACATGTTGCAAAGTTATTATCGAGCACTCGCCGCCCAAATTGATATGCCGTTTTCGCTGGCTGACATTGAACAGGTTGTTTTTGCGTCTGAATTACGTACTTTATTGCTGCAATGGCCTTTTTACATTCAAGATGCACCTATTGGGCAAATCAGTAATATTCTCAAACGCATTGCCTTGTTGGTTAATTATTTATAAAGGGGATTTGTGATGAGTAGGCAAAAACATCCATTATTTGTGCAAGACGAATACGGCCGTACTTCACTTTTTTATGCCGCAGAAAAGGGTGATGAAGCGAAAGTACGCAAAATCATTTTTAGTTTAATGGGCACCGGCATTTTCCCTCAACGTTTAGGCCTCATCTCTATCCAAGACCATCAGGGCAACACAGCCGCCGATGTTGCTGAACAAAACGGACACACAGACATTGCCCAATTGTTGCGCGGCGAACAATTTCGTATGGAATATTTTGAATAGAACCGTTATCTATCCAATATCATCAAAGGGGGAAAGGTGCGCACCCAAAAACAAATTCACAATTACGAATGGAAATATCAACAAAGCGATTTGAAATTTTGCCCACGTTGTGGTGCAGAATTCTCTGTAGAAGATGTACATATCCCCAATCAGCCCCAATTGGTGTGCCATGCCTGCCAATTTATATTTTATCTTGATCCCAAATTAGTCGTGATGGCAGTTGTTACTTTTCAAGAGAAAGTTTTACTGTTGAAGCGTGCAGAAGAGCCAGGAAAAGGAAAGTGGGCCTTGCTTGCTGGGCATGTCGAAAGGGGGGAAGATCCTTATCTTGCATTACAGCGAGAAGCCCTTGAAGAAACTGGTCTAGAAATTACAATCACAAGCATATTAAAAGTTAATTCTTTTCCCCATGTCGGTATGGTCCAGTTAATTTTCGCCGCAAATGCACCCCATGATCAAATCGTGCTGAATGAAGAAAGTGTCGCTGGATGCTTTTTTCCCATAAACAAAATCCCCTGGGAAGAGATTGCTTTTAGCTCAACAAAAGAAACTTTAAATGAGTTTCTTATCGGATGAACATAGTAATCATCAAGCATCATACAATCGAGTCTATTGTGACTGAATGGTTATTGCCAAGAGCCCCTTCAAAGAGTGCCTTATTCTGCTATACTGTTCTCCGAAACCAACAACTTAGCAAACAGGAGATAAAACTTCATGGATATTGCAATTCGGCAAGCTGGTACGGTCACGATACTTGATCTGAAAGGACAACTAACAAGAGGAAGTGAATTAGACCAGGCAACAACAAAACAATTATCTGGAGGCAGTAAACAAATCTTGTTAAATATGGATGGCCTCACATTGATAAACTCTTCTGGGATCACGTCATTAAAAACTGCTCAGCAAGCTGCACGTAATAATGGAGCCACAATCAAGCTGTTGCATGTCGAAGACAAATTACTTCAGGTACTAAAGTTAGCTGGTATGGCTGGTGCTTTTGAAATTTATAAAGATGAGACAACGGCCGTTCATTCCTTCAAATAAACAACTCGCAAACGACGTTACATGGGTTTTTGGATATGGGTAGTGTAATGTATGCCTATCTTGAAATCTTTCGGGATAAAAGTTGGGTACTAGCCGATGAATTAGAAGTTTCTTGCGAGTTTGACAACACATTGGTTCCTAAAAATATAGCACCATCATCTTGGGGAAAGTTCAATTTTACTGTGTATTATGAAACATCAGGAGAAAAGGGTTTTCCTGATGATATAAGTTTGGCTCTACAGGATTTTGTTCAGGTACATTGGCAATGGGCAAACAGGCCGTCTTGGATGACGATTAAGGAAATTCGAGACTTTTATGATAACGATGCTGAGGGGCGATTTTCTCATCTTGATTTTGAAGCGCTTGCCTCAAAATACAATGCACCTGAAACACATTTGCGTGTGGTGTTTTGGGCCGATCAATAATAAAGCGCTTCAGCAATGCGTTTTTATAACTTGATGACTATAAAAACGCATTGCTTGAACGGGTAATTTATTGTTTAAATGAAGTTACCCTGTTCTGTTTCGTTAAGGGTTTGATTGTGCTACTGTTGAAGTGGGTAATTAACCACCACCATTCCCTTTCCCATTGCCATTACCTTGACCGTTATTTCCATTGCCTTGGCCATTGTTGCCATTATTTCCATTGCCACTATTGCCATTGCCTTGACCATTGTTGCCATTATTCCCAATGCCTTGGCCATTATTTCCGTTATTTCCATTGCCAATACCATTGTTGTGGTCAGGTCCTGCCCAAGGTGGGGGACCAGCTTCTAGACCCAATTCGTCCCGAATTTCGCCCCAACCCATGCCAGCCTGCATCATGGCCACAGCCTCTTCAAAAGAAGCGCCTAAGTCGGCCGACGCCAATGCTTGCGCATGCATGATCTGTCCCCAACCCATATCTTCTTCTCGTAAAGCAAGCAAATCCTCGGCAGTCAAACCCAGCGTATCATCTTGTGCAGCTATCATATAAGCGCGACTAATTTGTCCCCAACCAATATCACCTTCTTGGTGGGTTTCTAGGAGCTCTGTCCATTCTGCTTCAGCTGCATCGGCAATAATGACGGCTTTCATCATTTGCCCATAGCCTATATCTTGTGCATGCATGTCCAAAATTTCCTGACAAGTTGCCTCTGTGCTTTCTACAAGATAAGCAACAACAGGATGTTGACATTCTTCGCTTTCTTCTTCTTGGGCCAAAGCCGGACTAACAATCATAATGCTTAAAAGAAAAATAATAAGACCTGTGATAACGTGTTTCTGTTTCATACTGTTCTCCATAATTACTAATAGATTGAACTGAAATTTGTGGGACAGTCGCCCCTTAACCAATTAAATGGTTTACTCAGAAAACGGGGTAGGGGTATAAAAGGATTCACATTGGGACAATTCTCCTACTAATTCGGCTACGGCCGTTACTAAAACGGTTACATCTTGTCCTTGTTCTTGCAACGTTTCCAATTCAGCTTGCCTTTCCATAGCTTGCTGGCAAACTTCCTGGTCAATCTCTTGTAATTCGGGGTCAGCTTCAAGGGTACTTACAGCCGTGGGAGTTTCCATACTCTGAGTGCTTTCTGTTTCTGTGGATAGTACGGGCTCTGCTGTGCTTTCTACATCAGGGGTTAATAGTGTAGCAGTAGGGACAGGGGTTGGAATAACGGCCGTTGGTTGGCTCGTAGGTATGACAGCATCATTATTACAGGCTGCCAATAGAAGGATACAATAGGTTAAAATAAACAGTTTTACTTTCATGTGCCTATTTTTGGAGAGGCACTCGATATAAGTCTATAGTTCTTTTTAACCACAAATCTACTGGTAGATGGTACGGATTTCACAGATAAATAGAGTTGTTCCGGTGATGCGATTTTTGGGATGAGATAAGACTGTTACATGAAGCGGTAAAAAACCTGGTTTGAAAGAAACCATCCTTTTTCTGTGAGGAGCAAACGGCCGTTTTCCTCACACAGCAACCCCCAATCAACTAACTCAGGCACCGTTGCGCCAAAGGCTTCTTCAAGCGATTGCCCAAATTTTGTGGCAAAGCCATCTATGTCTAAGCCTTCGTTGAGCAGCCGTAACTGCGTAATCATCGTGTCTGACATCGCTTCTTTGGGCGTGAGTTGGTAACTCTCGGCAACGGCCGTAGAAAGTGGATAGGATGTCTGAATGTCATTTTGTAAACGACGAATGTAAACGCGGGGCTGTTTAACAACATGGTAACGAATGTTATTGGCATGCCCATGTGCCCCTGCTCCCAACCCTAAATACGCTCCGTTGCGCCAATAAGTTAAATTATGCTCGCAAGGCTGGCCAGGTAACGACCAATTCGATATTTCATAATGATCATATCCATGTTCAGCCAAGATTTGACAGGCCAGCTCGTATTGGTCGGCGGCCAAATCGGGGTCGGGAAGTTGAATACGGCCGTTATTCAGCCAGCGCTGCATCGGTGTCCCCGGTTCAATCGTTAAGCAGTAAAGGCTTAAATGAGTAGGAGAAAGTTCCAACAAAGTACGTACACTTTCCTCCCACGTTTGCAGCGTCTGCCCGGGTACCCCATAAATCAAATCCATGTTGAGATTACTGATCCCTGCTTGCCGCGCCATTGCCATCGCTTGTACCACGGTTGCAAAGTCATGTTCACGTTCTAACAAAGCAAGTTCATTGGGAATGACCGACTGTACACCAAAGCTGATACGATTAACACCCAACTCAGAAACGGCCGTTAAATACTCATAATCCACCGTCCCCGGATTGGCCTCCATCGTGATCTCCGCATTATCGGCTAGGTCAAAATGGGTTTTCACGCCATCCAAAATTAAACGTAAAGCGACAGGCGACATCAATGAGGGTGTGCCACCGCCAAAGAAAATGGTATGGGCAGGACGACGCTCCGTGCCGCTAACCTGCACAATTTCTTGTACCATCGCTTCAGCATAAACATCTTTCAAATCATCCAAGCTGGTATATGTATTGAAATCACAATAAGAACAGCGATGACGACAAAAAGGGATATGTAAATAAAGACTCAAGCTCTTTTCATCTAATTGCATAATTTACTCACGATTTGCTTGTCTAAGCAGTCAGCATCTCGTATCATAAACATGTATAGGTTGATTGACCAATGATTCATAGCAAACTATCAATCTTGTGCAGTCCGGCGGAAATCGCCTTTGTATCGGTAAATACAGTTCACTGGGCTGTTTGTCACATTTGAAGTTTAAAACAAGAGGCCTCTGGTATGAGTGAACAACCAAAATTAGATGCAGCACGACTCAATAGAATGGTTGAGATTAGTCGTGTTCTCAACTCAACAACCAATCTAGACAATTTACTTTCCCGAATTATCTCGGAAGCAGCATCACTCACCAACGCCGAAGCTGCCTCCATCCTCCTTTTAGATCCTAAAACACGCCAACTCCACTTTCGCGCATCATCGAATCATATTCCGCCAGAAATGAATAATGTACCCGTCTCCATTGACAAGAGTATTGCTGGGCAAATATTACAAGCCAACCAGCCCATGTACATAAAAGATGTAACCAAACATCCTCGCTGGAATAAAGATGTGGACAAGGCGATTAAGTTCAAAACGCGCCAAATTTTGGGTGTGCCCATGCATAACGTCAACGGGGAAGCCGTAGGCGTTTTGGAATCGCTCAATAAAAATGGTGGCGGCGATTTTTCCGTCTCCGATTTAGAAACAATTACCATTTTGGCAGATATTGCAGGTGTGGCCATCGAAAAAGCGCGTCTGTTTGAAGAATTGGAAGATGCCAACAAAGAGTTAAACGAACTTGACGAAATTAAAACCAATTTTATCGCCATTGCTTCGCACGAATTGCGTACACCACTTGGGGTCATTTTAGGGTATGTCTCCTTTTTACGGGAAGAAGCTGATCCCTCGATGGCGGAGCAATTTGACAGTGTGTTGGATGCGGCCGTTCATCTGCGCGGGCTCATTCAGGATATGCTTAACTTGCGCTATGTGGATGCTGGTGATGCCTCGCTTAAACTGCAAGTGATTAACTTTGCTGATATTATCAAGAATATGGAGTTGGATCAGGATGAAACGGCCGTTGCCAAAGAACAAAACATCACCATTCAATATCCGCACACGCCAATTTTGGTAGAAGTTGATCCCGATGTGATTGAAGTTGTCTTAGGGAACTTGATGAACAATGCCGCAAAATTCGCTCCGCGTGGTGGCTACATCAACATTACCCTGCAAACACAAGGGGATGAAGCATGGTTCCGCATCAAAGATAATGGTATCGGCATTCCTGCGGATCAGATGGACCGCATCTTCAAACGATTCTATCAAGTTGAAAATCCATTGCGCCGTCAACATGAAGGGATGGGCTTAGGTTTGTCTATTGCCAAAGAGTTGATTGAATTGCATAACGGCCGTATTTGGGCAGAAAGCGCCGACCAACAAGGCAGCGAGTTTGTTGTCGCGCTTAAACTGGCAAAGCAGTAAGCGCTTTAAAAACTATGCGTAAATTTCGAATTTTCACTATCCTTCTTTTGTTTTTAATTGGCGTGCAGCAACTGAGCGCACAAAATAGTAACGTGTTGGTTCTAGAAGTAGAAGGCCCGGTAACACCTGCTATGGCCAACTACTTTGAACGTGGTATTAAAGCTGGTGAAACTCAAGGCGCCGAAGCCATCCTTATTTTGTTGGATACCCCTGGTGGTTCGGTTAGTATAACCCTCGATATTGTCCAAGCGTTTCGTAATGCAGAGGTCCCCGTTATTGTTTACATTTATCCCAGCGGAGCCCAAGCCGCTTCCGCAGGCAGTGTGATAACATTTGCGGCGCACGCGGCTGGCATGGCTCCACAAACAGTCATTGGTGCGGCCTCGCCCATCAATTCAGACGGCTCAGATATTAACGAAACAGCGTACCGTAAAGCGGTGGAAGATTTAAAAGCAACCATGCGCGGATTAACTGCGGAACGTGGTGATGAAGCAACTGCTGTCGCTGAGGCGATGATCGAAGACGCCAAGGCAATAAGTGCCCAAGAAGCACTGGATGTAGGACTCATCGATGCGATTGCTGACAACCCAACCGATTTGCTCACACAGCTCGATGGCAAAACAGTCTTGGTCAATGGGGAAGAAGTGGTACTGGAAACGGCCGTTGCTACCCAAACCAGTTATGGCATGAATCTCCTCGAACATCTGCTGCACGCCGTCGCCAATCCGCTGCTTGTAGGCATCCTCATGGCGATTGGTATTCAAGCCATCATTATCGAAATCTCCAACCCTGGTGGATGGGTTGCGGGGCTTATCGGCGTCATCTTTGTCGGATTAGCCCTTTACGGGCTTGGGCAACTTCCAGTAAACTGGTTAGGTCTAGGGTTGATTATTGTGGCTTTTGTTTTATTTCTTGCTGAAGTGTTAACAGCCAATCATGGGGCATTAGCCTTCGCTGGGACGTTGTGTTTATTAGGAGGATTGCTCCTCCTATTTAACTCGCCGGGCACACCAGAATTTGCCCGTATATCACTTCCATCTGCCTTAGCCATTACTGCAGGAACGGCCGTATTTTTTCTATTCATTGTGGGCAAAGCCATGCAAGCACAAAGAGCCAAACCATACGGTGGTTTTGATGATTTAGATCGTGATTTAGGCTTAGCTAAAACAACCTTTACTGAATCTGCCGAAGCAGAAAAATACAACGGAACCGTTATGGTTTTAGGCGAACTATGGCAAGCAACATCTAATGAACCAATCGCCTTGGGTGACCCCATCGAAGTGATTGGCAACGAGGGCTTTACTTTACAAGTCGTCAAAAAATAAACGCAACTATTATTTTCAACCACCGCTTGCATCGTCGTCAACTTCTTTTATCCGATTCACGTAATTCACAATCTAATTTCCTACAGGTGAGTTACCTTATCACAATGGAGGACAAAAGTATGACTACTGTTCGGCAAATTTTACAGACAAAAGGGTCAGATGTTTGGTCAGTCGAGTCCGAGACAACCGCC
>JBNKHS010000029.1:0-19126 GCA_050290485.1 Promineifilaceae bacterium (SeqCode)
AAGAAGATCATGTAAGTACCATCGGTAATCGCATTGATGTACTTCACATTTTCAGCATGCAAACTGCGCAAAAGCAGTTCACCACCCGTGATTTCTGCCACTTATCTCTCCTTCGTAGTGCGTAATGCGTAGTGCGTAGTAGGCTTGTTTACGCACTACGTACTACGCACTAGAAAAATATTGAGATCTATAAATTTACGATGGCTACGCTTGTAAACCATCCAAAAATACTTTCAAAATTGCATCTAAATAAGCAGAATCGGCCGTTTCTCGTTCTTCAGGTTGGATACCCGTCAAATTTTCAATCACGTGGCGGCTTTGGAACCAATGTGTCGTCAACGCAATCGACATCGCTAAAATATTTTCTGGGGCGACATCATCTCGTAATTCGCCCGCTTCTTGTGCTTGGCGAATCTTATTGAGCAGTTGACGGCCGATTTCCTGCCCCGTCTCCATCCCCGAAGGATCTTCTTGAATCTGCAACCAGGACATGAGACGAGCTGTTTGTGGGTTGTCCTGAAAAAATTGAAACCGACTTTGAATAGATTGTTCCGTAAAAGCGGCAATATCCCCTTCATCCAAATCGAGGAGGGATTGTTGGTGGGTTAAATATTCATCGTAGGAGAGTTTTTTGACGGCTTGCCACAGTGCCTCTTTCGACCCAAAGTAATGATGAATCATACTTTGCGTTACACCGCTGTGTTTGGCAATGGCACTCATCGACGTGCCATCAAACCCATTTTCAATAAAGAGGGCTTGGGCAGAAGCCAAAATTTTTGATTGACTTAACTCTGGATTATTTGTCCGAGTAGACATGCTGTGGTTCTTCTGTTGTGGCCTTGGTGCGGGAGGTGTTGAATACAGGAAATAGGGATAATGAATTGAGTATACTCATTATAGATTGATTGGTCAATCTATAAAAGACAACAGCAACGAAGGCTGCTTTTGTAAAACCTTCGAGGTCTCAATGACCTCGAAGGTTTGAATGAGCATATTACACGTACAAATCGTTGAAATATTCCAGCAGAAGCTGCTCTGCAATCGGTTTGGGCAGAACGTTGAGGACAGTATTGATGAAGGCAGTATCTTCAGGCAATTCTGAGCCTTCGATTCCTGCTAGCTGGTAGAGACTGACAGCTAACTCTTCAGGTGGTAGTGTGCCGATAAGCATGTCGATCTGTTCTTTGATTACGGCCGTATCTAACATCTCCATCTCTTTTGTTTCCGCCACCCCTTCGGCTAAATCTTGTAACAAATCATCCACATGGGGTACCGTCGATTGATTGATGGTGATGTGAATATTGGGTCGCAGCGGATCAGCGGAAAATTGGGGTTGGAGCAACCATCCTTTTTTGCGCATCACATCTGCCAATTGGAAAACATTGACGCTGTCCGACTCTAACGCGAAGATGCACATGGCCGGATTGCCCAAGACGTGCAACCCTTCAATTTCATTGATGCCCGCGATGAGTTTATTGGTGGCCTCGGTTACTTCGCGCACAATGCGTTGGTACCCTTCCGTGCCTAGATAGTTGAGAATCGCCCACGCCCCTGCCAACGGCCCCCCCGATTTGGTGCTGAGTACGGTTGGATTGATGATCGCGTACGCGGTTGTGGAAAGGCAAGAAAAGATTTGGTGACGACGGATATTTTTGTTGCGGTATAGAATGACCGATGCCCCTTTGGCTGCGTACCCATATTTATGTACGTCAATGGAGATCGATGTCACACCGGGAACAGTAAAATCAAAATCAGGGACATCATACCCAAGTTGGCGCATGAAGGCGAGTTGGAAACCGCCAATGCAGGCATCGACGTGGCAGAGGATGTTGTGTTGTTGGGCAAGACGGGATACGGCCGTTACATCATCCATCACCCCATGCGAATAACAAGGTGCAGAGGCGACGAGCAATATTGTGTTCTCGTTGATTGCCGCTTCCATTGCAGAGACATCAACTTGGTAGGTTGCTTCATCGAAAGGCACAACAACCAGTTTAACTCCCAAATAATGAGCTGCTTTGTGAAAAGCGGCATGTGTTGTTTGGCACAAGACCATCTCTGGTGCGGTTATCCCTTTTTCTGCTTTGGCCCGATCGCGTGCCGTTTTGACGGCGAGCATGATGCTTTCGGTGCCCCCTGTAGAGACATTGCCCACCACATTTTCATCGCCATGCAACAGATTTGCGGTCATACGCACCACATCCCGTTCCATTTGTAACGTGCTGGGAAATGTGGTGGGATCAAGCGCATTTTCAGAGAGGTACATGGTGAATGCCTCCTTGACTATCGCTTCAGCGTCGCGGCCCGCATCATAAACATAGGCCAAAACACGGCCGTCGCGCCAAGATAAATCATGTTGTTTGAACGCAGATAATGTCTGTAATATTTCGTCAGGGGATTTTCCAACCGGGGGGATGTTCATTTTTTGACACTCCACAAATCTATTTGTTTTGATAATCGCTTAAACACAACTCAATCTTGTTAAGGGTATCTTTAATCCGCATTTCTGCAAAATAAACTTGAATAAGTCCCCGACACTTCATTTATTGTTTGCTTCTTGACTGCGAAACGGATTAAGTGCCGAGGACTTTGGTAAGAAGCCTCACTTGATGTATGACAATTATCATGTGTGAAACGGCCGTTTCACACTATCCTCCATTCCACATTCAACTTACGATTCATTTGTGTAAATGTGTCAATTGAAAAACGGCAAAGTTTCAGTGCTTTCGTTCATCTTTATTTGCCATACGACTGAAGGAGTAAAAAATGAAAAAAAAGGGAATTGCTCTAACGATTTTAGGAGGGGTAATTACACTGTTTAGTTTGGGATGGTTCGGCTTGCGTGCACGCCCCAAACCTATGAAGTTAGCCGATCAGCCCCAAAATAAATTTGAGTTTGCTGATCTGCCACAAGATTTACCTCAACCGGTACGTCGTCATTATGAATTGGCTTTTGGCAATCATGCCCCTATGGCGGATACGGCCGTATTTCTCGGTCGCGCACAATTCCGCATGGGCTTGTGGATGCAGATGCGCTTTGCTGCTTATCATCTGCTCGGTCGAAATCTTTTGCGCAACATCGAGGTGACCTGGTTCGACCAGCCATTTTTAAAAGGAGAAGATACGTTCATCAACGGAAAAGGGATGATGAACATCAACGGCGAAATAACGGATGGCTTTGAAATTGATCAGGCAGCTTGTGTCAATATGTGGTGTGAAGCGATTATGTTCCCCTTGGCGGGAAACGGCCGTATTCGTTGGGAAGCGATAGATGAACATACGGCGCGCCTTTATATGCCTTTTGCAGATGGTGAAGAAGAAGCAACCGTTCACTTTGATCCCGTTTCCGGATTTATGCGTCATTTCACGACGCTGCGCTACAAGGATAAGGGGAGTGGCAAAATTCCATGGCATGTTGAGTATTTAAATTGGACAACTTACACTGCTGGGAAATTCCCGCAAAAAGTAACGGTCATGTGGGAAGATGAAGGTTCCCCCTGGTTCATCGGCGAAATTGATGATGTCGTTCTTAATGTAACTGTGCCTGAAAAAATGCAAGTTCAACAAACAACATGGGAGGATGTGTTACGAGATACGGCCGTACCGGAACCGGAAATTTAAAAGTGCAGGAAAATGTTGAATAAGTGAGGAGGTAAAAATGAATCGTGCGACACGAATCAATGTCGTGACTTTAAGCATTATTTTAGCAATCAGTGGTATCAATCATGGCTTCTTTGAAATATTGCAAGGAAATACACCAACAGAAAGCCTTGTTATCCAAGCAATTGGCAAAAGTCAGCAAATGTGGTTTTATGGCAGTGAAGAAGCATTTACAATTATTCCAAACTTTCTTGTAACAGGAATAGTAACAATTGGTGTAAGTACTCTCATCATCATTTGGTCAATTGGGTTTGTACACAAGAATCGTGGGCCTCTTGTTCTCTTCCTCCTTTTTATATTGCTTTTCCTCGTTGGTGGGGGCATTGGGCAAATTATATTCTTTTCTGTTGCTGTTGCCGTCGCTACACGCATCAATAAGCCATTAACATGGTGGCGCAAGGTGTTGCCCAAACGATTACGCGGCATCCTAGCCACATTCTGGCCTCTTTTTCTCGTTATTGGGTCCCTGTTGTTCCTACTTGGCTTGGTCATCGCCATTACAGGCTATGTACCCAATACATCTGACCCCGAACAGATTATCAATATTGATTGGTCAATTTTAGGGCTGGGATTGCTTGGCTTTTTATTGGCAGTTGTTGCTGGCTTTGCCTACGACATAGAAAGGTCATCAGAGTTATATCGCCTTCAATTTAGCTAGTAGGACCATAAATAATGAGCAACACGTAACCTTTAAGTGTGACAAATCAAATTAGGAAGGAGATTTCATGCCCATAGAGTTGTGGTCACTTTATGCACAAATGCTCAACAGCCGTTTATTTGAAGAAGCAGTGGCTAAGCTGTGGCATGATGGCCTGATCTCTGGCGAAATGCACTTAGGCACTGGCGAAGAGGCCATTATTGCGGGCATTGTGCCCCAACTGCAAGATGGGGATGCAATGGCTCTCGATCATCGGGGAACGGCCGCTTTACTCATGCGCGGTATCGACCCACTCCTTATCCTGCAAGAGCTGCTTGGCGCACCAGATGGTCTTTGTGGCGGGATGGGTGGGCACATGCACCTTTTCTCCAAAGCGCATCTTGCTGCTTCTTCAGGAATTGTTGGTGCGTCGGGGCCAGCTGCGGCTGGGTTTGCTCTCGCTGCGCAATATCTCCGCCCGGGTAGTATCGCGGTCGCCTTTTTTGGCGATGCCGCTATCAATCAAGGGATGCTGATGGAGTCGATGAATTTGGCGGCTGCATGGCAATTGCCCGTCCTTTTTGTGTGCAAAGATGATAGTTGGGGCATTACCACCCGCTCAGAGACGGTTACAGGTGGCAATTTACGGGCAAGAGCGGAGGGGTTAGGCGTACCAACTATCGAGGTAAACGGCCGTAACGTTGTTCATGTGTGGGAGGCGGCTGAAAAAGCCATCGAACATGCACGATCCGGCCAAGGGCCCATCTTTTTACACGCAAGTTGTGTTCATCTTGAGGCTCACTTTTTGGGGTATCAACTGCTGAGGGCGATTCGTAAACCGATCACAGAAATACCGGAGATTGCCGTCCCCCTCACAAAATCATTTTTGCATCGTGGTGGCGTCGCGCCTAATGTACGCCTCACTGGGTTGAAGACAGTACTTAAGGCATTGCTATCAACCTTACGTGATCCGCGCCAAAAATTGGAAAATGATCCCCTTAGTATCACCCGAAAGTCATTGTTATCCGAACCAGCACACTTAAAAGCGTTAGAAGAACAAGTCGAATCTGAGCTAAATGAACTGCTTGCGTTTGCCTTGGATGAGGTGCCTGTATGAAAACAAGCTGTTTTACGCAAGCTGTTGATGACGCACTCGCCCAAGCCATGGCCGCCGATCCACGCATTGTTGTGTTTGGGGAAGACATTCCTTTGATCAGGCGCAATCTACTGGTTCGCTTTGGGCCAGAGCGTGTACGTGGCACACCTATCAGCGAAAGCGCCTTTTTGGGAGCGGGTGTTGCTGCCGCTATGGCTGGATTACGACCTGTCGTTGAAATCTACATGGTCGATTTTCTTGGTGTGTGCATGGATGCCTTACTAAATCATGCGGCTAAAGTGGAAGCCTTTTCGGGGGGAAAGTGGACAGCACCATTGGTTGTGCGTGCACCTTGTGGTGGTGGCTATGGTGACGGTGGCCAACATGAGCAATCGCTTTGGGGTTGGCTGGCACACATTCCGGGGCTAACCGTTATGGTACCTGCAACCCCTGCCGATGCGGGTGGATTGCTGATCGCAGCGCTGCAACACGACGGCCCTGTAATTTTTCTTGAGCATAAATTACTTTCTGAATCTTGGCTGGAATTTTTGGGATCCGGTGGTCGCGAAACCGTTTCGTATGACGTGCCCTTACTCGGAGCGAAAGGTGATGTGCCTACAAAATGGGAAGCACTGCCTATTGGTCAGGCACTCATTCGACGGTCTGGTGGTGATGTGACCATTGTAGCTGTCGGGGTGAGTGTGCATCGTGCCTTGGCAGCAGCACAGGAGCTTGAGGCTGACGCTATTTCGGTTGGCGTCGTTGATCTGCGCACAGTTTCACCATTGGACAAGGATACGATTTGTACCTTGGCAACCTATACAAAGCGCCTTTTGGTTGTCGATGAAGATTATGAAGGATTTGGGCTGTCGGGGGAAATTGCGGCAATTGTGCTAGAGGCAGGCATTAATTGTCAATTTGCTCGGGTTTGCACACAGACCACCATTCCTTATGCCCGTCATTTGGAGGACCAAGTTCTCCCTAACAAAGATCGCATTTGTCATGCGGTTAGGCAATTAGTAAAAAGTTGAGGAGCCTGATGATTGAACAACGGCCGTTTCCTACACAAACCAACTCTCGTTACAAAAAAATATTAGCAAATGGCTTTCTATTGCTGCTGCCCATATTCGTCTGGAATTTACTATTTTGGGCTAAACTGCCTCCGGCCTACAGCAACGACCAAAATGTACCTGACTGGTTACTCTTTGTAGAAAATGTGCTCAGGATTGGCGTCTTTGGTTTTCCTTTATTTTTGACCATGCGTCTTAAAAACCGCAAACATAAAGTTGGACTTGTTCTCTATGCGATTGGATCTGTGCTTTATTATGGAGCTTGGCTTTTGGTAATTTTTTGGCCAGAAACGGCCGTTGCCACACATCCTTTTGTTAGTTTAGCCCCATACTACACTCCCCTCCTCTTCTTTGCTGGTTTAGGGATGATGGGCAACTCGCCTCCCTACATTTTGGCTGCGATTTTATTTACCTTAATTCATACCTATCATGGATTGTTGAATTTTGGTTATATTTAATGACTATGCGAATAAAATGAGGGAGACGACACCGGCTGCGCTGACCACCATGAATGAAAAGACTTTTATCAAAGATGACGCAGATTTCACAGATGATGGTAGCTTTTTAACTTCCCCTCTCTGCGCTAAATTATTTTCGAAGGAGGTAAGATAATGTTCTTACAAATTGCGACTGTAATTTTTTTAATCTTGCACGGCTTGGTCCATCTACTTTGGTTTGTGGTTCCGTGGCAAATTACTGAAGTTGATGGTTTGCCTTACCAAACAACAATTTTCGCTGGAAGACTCGATGTGCACGAAAGTGGCATCAAGTTTATGGGATTGCTCTGGATCATACCCACCCTTGGCTTCGTCCTTGCGGGAATTGGACTGCTCTTTTCTGCAAGTTGGTGGTGGTCATTAACGCTGGGCGCCGCGCTATTTTCATTACTCCTAAACCTGATACAGCTCCCAGAATCGAAGTGGGGTGCAACCATCAATTTACTGATCATTGCTGTCTTGTGGCTCGGTGCACAATACCATCTAACTTTCTTACCTTTCAATATCTTTTAGCCTTCTTGCTTGCTCTTACCAAAGTCGTTTTTTCAACGCAAAGAAGCAAAAGGAGCTAAGGTACAAAGTGAAAAGCTTTGCCTCTTTCATTCTTTGCACTGACTGATTACTGGTAAGAGTCTAAGCTTTCTTGTCTTTTTAGCACAATCAAGGCTGTAACTATTTTTATATGCGTTCAAACTTACTCCTCACCAAGCTTTATCGCCCGACGGTTCCGACTCAAGTTGTACAACGGCCGTATCTCTATGAACGTCTCAATCAAGGGTTAACAAAAGGCAACCCGCTCACGTTGGTTTCAGCACCAGCTGGATTTGGCAAAACCACTTTGATTACCACCTGGCTAGACAGTGTAACGCTTCCTTTTAGCTGGCTTTCCTTAGACGCCTTAGACGATGATCCACGGCGATTTTTTGCTTACTTCATTGCCGCCCTACAAAAAATCGCGCCTCACTTGGGGCAGGAAATTGATGGCATTTTACGTGCGGGGCAGCTGCCACCCAATGAGATCATTAGCACAACATTGCTCAATGATTTGTTAGCAAATGGGCAAAAGATGATTGTCGTCTTGGATGATTTTCAGTTCATTCAAGATGAAACAATTTTGCAAGCTTTACAAACCATCGTGACCAATTTGCCACACCCTTTGCACCTGATCCTGCTTACGCGCGAAGAGCCCTCCCTCCCCTTGGCCCGCTTACGCGCCAACAATCAATTAACAGAGGTGCGTGCGGCAGATTTACGATTCGAATTACAGGAAACGGCCGTTTTTCTCAACGAGATGATGGGGCTGCAGCTAAGTAAAACAGAACTCAACACATTGGCAGAAAAAACAGAAGGATGGGTTGTTGGCTTACAACTCGCGGGTTTGTCGATGCGGGATCGTGCGAATCCAGCAACCTTTATTGCTGATCTCAGTGGCACGCATCGCCACATTTTAAGTTACCTCACCGAAGAAGTGCTGAGCCAGCAACCCAAAGATGTACAAAGTTTTTTATTGCAAACATCCATTTTAGAGCAGCTCAATGGAGATTTATGCGATGCGGTAACAGAAGGTAAAAACGGCCGTATCCTGCTCGAAACCCTCTACAACGACAATCTGTTCCTCGTCCCCCTCGACGATGAACAACAATGGTATCGTTACCACCAGCTCTTTGCCGATCTACTACGGGATCGACAACGCCTGTTGCATCGGGAACAAACGGCCGTTTTGCACCAACGTGCCAGCCAATGGTTTGCACAACAGGGTTTCTTCAGTGAAGCCATTGGTCATGCTCTAGATGCCCACGATTATGAAACGGCCGTTACCCTCATCGAAACCCATGCCATGGATTTATTGCTGGCTTGGCACGCCAGAACAATCAAACAATGGATGCAGCTCATTCCCTCAGAATGGGAAGAAAAAAGCCCTAAAACCAATCTCATGTTTGCGTGGATGTATTTGATGAGTAACAACTTTACGCAAGCGTTACCCTACATCGACCGTTTACAAAAGATGTTTGCTACCGATCAACTCGACGAGACAGACCCAGCGATTAGGGCTGAATGGCTGGCATTACAAGCCAATTTGCTCAGTGCTCAAGGGCAGCCTGAACAGAGCCTTGCTGTTGGACAACAAGCATTGGCCATTGTGCCTGACGATGACGATCATGTGCGCGCTCTTATCTACAGCGGATTGGCTACCAGTTATATTCAAATGAATGATCGTGAAGGGGCCATTGAAGCGTATCAAAAATTAATTCAATACGGCCGTTCCTCAGGCAACTTAGTCTCGGAGTTGATGGGAATTTCTGGCCTGGGTTTGTTTGCCATACAACGAGGTGAATTACAGTTTGCCTTTACATTAGCCGCTCAAGGCATCGAAAGTGTAGAACGCTCCGGCATCATCCCCCCCATCAGTTCTGCCGTTTATGGTGAAATGGGCAGTATTTATTATCAGTGGTATCAGCTTGAAAAGGCCAAAATCTATTTGATGCGTTCAGCACAAGTGAGCAAATTCAGCGGGTTTAGTGATGCTGAAGTGTTTTACCATGTCATTTTGTCACGGTTGGCGCAAATGGAAGGTGATCTGGAAACGGCCGTTCAGGAGATCGAAATCGCAGAACAAATAAAACTGGTCGAAGCCCCAACGGCCGTACAAGAAGAATTGATCGCCCAACAAGTACGCATCGCATTGGCTCAAAACGACTTTGCAAAAGCAGCAACTATCCTGAATGCACGCGGCTTCTCATTACAAACAAAACTTGCGTTCCCACCTCTCTTAGCGGCAAAACAATTGAATCATCCAATCGGGCTACTTTACAACAGCGCCTTGCGTGTTATCCTGCACCAAGCAAACCCATCCCATTTACAACGTGGTTTGGAATTAGCCAATCAACTCATTAGCGAAGCCCGTGAGGGGCAATTTGTCCCGCTGGAGATTGAAACACGTCTTATCCGCGCGCAGCTTTTACATGCAATGGGAGATGAGAGCGGGAGTCAAAATGATCTTTATGAGGCTTTATCGTTGGCTCAGCCAGAAAAGCACTTCATCATTTTTATAGAAGAAGGCGAGCCAATTGCCCGTTTATTGGCTCACCTCAACGTACAAGAGGCAGCTCTTGATGCGTTCCGTAATACAATTCTGCGCACCTTCCCCACACAAGACCAGCCTAGATCTCACCATCTGCCCAGCAATGATCTTGTCGAATCCCTAAGCTATCGGGAGTTAGAAATTCTACAGTTAATCGGCGAGGGCCTTACAAATCAGGAAATTGCAGAAAGGCTAGTGATTACCCTGCACACCGTTAAAAAACACAGCAGCAATATTTACTCCAAATTGGGCGTCCGCAGTCGCACGCAAGCCATTGCCAAAGCAAGAGATTTACAGTTATTGGCTTAAGAACGGCTCTTCTCTATTACACTTTCGAGTAATCATTTTTCCCTTTTGCACCTTAAAAAATTACACTTTCGCCTGCTGTGGAAACGGCCGTTTCTTCCTAGAATAAAACCATATAAATACAATTTTCTAGGAGGATCTAATGACCACTAAAAGTATCGATTTAAGCAGTGCCAGGCCATCAAACCAGGCTGTAAGAGAGGAAGTTTCCTGGCAATGGCTCTACAAAATCGCAGCCATTGTTACCTACATCGCCTTGCTGATTATCCCGTTATCCATTGTTGTTTACATCGTGTGGCCACCACCACAGGATGTGCTTAGCCACTTTAAGCAATTTCAAGAAAACGCATTGCTTGGCTATTTAGGGATGGATTTGTTGTATTTTGTGACCAATCTAATCATCATCCCGACATGGTTAGCGATGTACGTGGCCTTGCGACGGTCGAATGAATCATTAACGGCCGTTGCGATAACATTAGGCATCATCAGCATCATCGCCCTCATCATCAGTCGGCCCTTGTTGGAGATGCACACCCTCAGTACGCAATTCACTTTGGCAACGAATGAAATGGAACAAGCCATCTATCTCGCTGCCGGAGAAGCGATCATGACGCTTTATAGAGGCACAGCATTCAATATTCATTATCTATTGGGCACATTGGGGTTGCTCATCTTCGCCTTTGTCATGTTGTCCAGCAACGTGTTTAGTCAGCGCACAGCCTACGTCGGCATTCTCGCCAATCTACTGACCTTAGGCTATTACCTGCCGGTAATCGGTATCGCCGTTTCCATCTTTTCCGTCTTATTCTACGCCATATGGTATTTCCTAATAGCGCGGCAGCTATGGCAGCTTGGGCAAGCTTAAGGAAAAGGAGAAAATAATGTCACCATTAACATTTACACAAGTTCATGAACAAGAATCGGAAAAGTCTGATTGGAATCGTTTAGTCAAATTGGGCGGATTTATTGCCTGGTTTCAACTTGGATGTTTACTCTTTTCGCTGATTACGCTCACTACTGTCGGTACAGAACCTATAAGAGCAGCAGATGCCTTTGCCAGCTTACAAGCGGATCGAATCACAGGTCTCTTGCGCCTCGATTTGGGTACACTGGTCATGATTGCTCTCTTTCCTTTTGTTGCCATTGCTATTTATGGTGCATTTCGCAAAAGTAGACCAGCCTATGCTTTATTGGCACTGATTCTTGTACTCATGGGTACATTTCTTGCTCTAGCAAATCATTCTGCATTTTCAATCATTCATCTGAGTAACTTATATGCCTCAGCTAGCAGCCTGGAACAATCGCAACTGTTAGCTGCTGGGGAAGCGATTCTTGCAGGAAATATGTGGCATACATCTGCCGGATTCTTGGCTGGGCTGTTTATGCAAGGTGGCTTTGCCTTCATCTCGTTGATCATGTTACAAGACAAGACGTTTAGCGGAGTAACGGCCTACTCTGGTTTACTCGCCAATGGGCTGGACTTTATTCATGTACCGCTGATGTTATTTGCACCATCTTTAGGCGCAATTATTTTAGCGATTGGGGGTATTTTTTACCTCATTTGGTTCCCTATGCTTGGTCGCGATTTAATCCGGTTAAGCAAACAAGTAATTTGATAACAAATATAGAAATGAGTTTGGAGGTGTAGAGATAAATCTACATCTCCCTCATTTTATTTTTAAAGGAACAAAATCTCATGGAAAGAAATTTTCGTACAGCAAAGCCCAATGATTTGGTCAATACAGAAAATAGTGAAGGAACTGTAGCTGGCTTTTGGCTGGGGTTGTGGCATGGGTTCATTACACCTTTTGCGTTTGTCGTTTCTTTGTTTAAAGAAGATATCACTATTTATGAAGCACACAACAATGGCAAATGGTATAACTTTGGCTATTTGCTGGGCTTGATGATGGTTTTGGGTGGGAATGGTGGCGCTGGTAAATCCCACAAAAAGAATCCGTAAGAATCATGCACACGATTTGCTTGTACACCCTTCAGATTCGTGGGCAAATCGATGAAAATGAAATCAATATGATCAGCCCACTGCAAATTGAGCGGGTTTGGGCAGATACGGCCGTTACCCAATTCACCGTCCAAACCGATCAATCTGGCCTTCTGGGGCTGATGCGCCACCTTCATAATCGCGGCTTTGTTTTCACCACCATTACCTGCAAATTGCTTAATCAAAAATCATGAAGTTAATCATGATTAAAAGGTGTATTTTGCCAGATTGCAGAGAGCACGCTTTAACATAAACTGTACTGTGGCTCTTCTGTTAGTCAGGAGTTAGAAATGATGACCACCTTAAAAAGAATAAGTACTGGTTTTCTCATTTTTGTCACGGCGATTCTAGTTTATTTGCTTGTCATCATCTTTTTCCCAGTTTTGTCTTTGCCCAAACAATCTATCAAAATCGAAACCAAAAAGCAAAACGGCCGTAAACAAGCGCCCCCAACTCGTCATGATGTTCAATTCTCAGTAAATGGAACGATGCTGTCTGCTTGGCTCTATATGCCAGAGCGAAGCATCATCACCCCCATGCCTTGTATTGTCATGAGCCATGGATTTGGCGGAACCAAAGATTGCCTATTGGAACGTTATGCGTTGCGTTTTAACCAAGCTGGCTTTGCCGTGCTTACCTTTGATTATCGTCACTTTGGCGAAAGTGAAGGTGAACCGCGCCAACTGTTTGACGTCTTATCCCAACTAGAGGATGTAAAAACGGCCGTGGCTTACGCTCGCAGTCGCAGTGAAATAGACTCTGAAAAAATCTTTTTATGGGGCACGTCTGCTTCCGGAGGATACGGTTTATCCATTGCCGCTGAGGACAAAAAGATCGCGGGCATTATTGCCCAATGTCCCGGAATCGATCACGATGCGGACAGCAAATTGTTTATTAAACGGGAAGGTATCGGTACCTTCATCAAACTTTTTGTCCATGCCCAACGAGACAAAGGTCGCTCTCGCTTCGGACTTTCGCCCCATCGGATTCCGATTGTTGGTCAGCCGGGCACAGTCGCTATGCTCAATGCCCCTGGCGCCTTTGATGGATACAGCGAAATACTCAATGAATCAACAACATTCCGTAATGAAGTATGTGCGCGACTCCTCTTCATGCTGCACGGAACCGATCCCAACGAAGCAGCAAAAGAGGTACAATGCCCTGTTCTCTTCATCATCTGCGAGCATGACAATCTCGTCTCCCCGAATTCCCATGTAAAAGCAGCCAAAGCGCTTGGTAACAAAGCAACTGTGAAATCATTCCCGATTGGCCATTTTGACATTTATGAAGGCGATTGTTTTGAACAAGCAGTTCAAGAAAAACTCAATTTTTTAAATGAAACTGTTTCCATATAAGTGAGAGATTCATGCCTGTCAACAGCGTTTCAACCGAATTACCAACGCAAGCAGAAAATGAGGAGATATTGCCTCTTAATCTACCAATCACCCAAAACCTTAGATTAGGGTATCTGTCTTCTACATTGATTGTCATTCTAACCGCAACAACAGCCATTGCTGGTATGTTATATGCTGACACGATCTACCCAACAGAAGAACTAGAGCAATCATTCATGGCGAATGATGTCGTGACCTTATTTTTAGGGTTGCCTCTTCTCCTCCTCTCAATGTGGCTCACACATCGTGGTCAATTGGTCGGGTTACTATTTTGGCCTGGGGCTATCTTTTATGGTTTATATAATTACACCATTTACCTCTTTGCTATCCCATTAACGATCATGTATCCCGTTTATTTATTGATTGTCACCGTAAGCATATACACCACGATTGGGCTCGTTGCTGCTATTGATGGGAAGGTTGTTAAACAACGAATTCAAAACAGTGTACCCCTTAAAATAGCAGCTGCACCACTTATTGGCTTTGGGTGTCTCTTTATGCTGCGTACCATCGGTGTCATGGGGAATGCCATCTCCACACAAACCAACCTCTCGGGAACTGAGTTCGGTTTGTTGGTGGCTGACTTCATCGCCTGTGCGGGCTGGATTATTGGCGGCATTTTATTATGGCGACGTCAGCCCTTGGGGTATGTCGGGGGGGTGGGACTGCTGTTTAGCACAAGCATGTTATTTGTCGGTGTCATTGCCGTCTTGCTGCTGCAACCTATTATCAGTGGTGGCGCATTGCTGGTGATAGATATTGTTGTGCTCCTGATCATGGGCCTCATCTGCTTTGTTCCGTTTCTGCTTTATTTGCGGGGTGTTATTAAATCTTAACCTGCTTTAGCAAACTTAAACGGAGTGATTATTAGCCATCTTAATTGGAAGGATGAATGTGTCGGCTATCTCAGTATCGCGTGAAGAAGAGACAACATCTCCCTATCGCTTGCTTTACATTGTTGGGGGTGTGGCGGCATTAACGGCCGTTTTGCTGTTCCGCCGCAACCTAAGTGCAGAACTACTGGTCTCCAATGGATTTGGCATTTTTGATGTACCCGCTTATTGCTATCCATCTTTTCCGTTTAAGCCAATCCCCACAACAAACAGAAAAACCTCAGCTTGTAAAAAGCATTTAAGAAGTCTTTAAGTTGATTTCTCGCCAAAGTGATCGAGCCAAATGGGCTTTTTTAGTTCTTAGTGGCCATCCACCAATTCGTAAGCAAAGCATTTATGCTGTGAATGAACACGAATTGACAAGATCAGCTTTTTGAGTGATAATGAACATGTTCATTAAATGAACACGTTCATTGGAATTAGTTTATTATGGAAAAAGAAAACACACGGCGTAGTCAACAAAAAGAAGAAACAAGGCAATTGATTTTAGATGTTGCGCAAAAACAGTTTGCTGAGAATGGGTTTGCCAAAACGACAATACGCAGCATTGCGAAAGAAGCAGAAATTGCAGTGGGTACCATTTTTGTGCATTTCTCCGATAAATCAGCATTACTTGCAGCCACCCTCTACGAAATGATCACGGAACAAACCGAAGATGCATTTGCCACGATGCCCACAAATGCATCTGTAAAAACCAAACTGTTGCATATTGCGCGGAGCTTATATGCTTACTATGCTCAAGACCCAGCACTCTCACGCATATTACTCAAAGAAATTTTATTTATGGATGGGGAATGGGGAGAGGCCCACAATCAACAAGCCCAAACATTTGTAACCAACCTGGCTGAATGGATAACAAGGGAACAAGAAAGAGGGTCTTTAAGCCGTGAAGTAAGCGCGTTGACGATTGCAACCAGTTACTTCTCGCATTATTTGTTCGTGTTAATTGTTGGATTACGTGCATCATCTTTTGATGTCGATGCCCAAATAACACAGCTAGACAGCTTAATTTCCCCAATTATCAATTGACAGTGCTCATCTTTTTTATGGAGTTTTGATAAACATGAAATCACAAAAGATCTTAATTGTAGGGGGTGGCATTGCTGGCCTCACGTCGACAATTGCCTTAACCCAACGCGGACACTCAGTAGACGTTATTGAACGCACCCCTGAATGGAAACCAATCGGTGCTGGCATTATGCTGCAAGCCAATGCAATTGCTATTTTATCTACTTTGGGCTTGAAGGAAGAGATTGAAACACGTGGGTTTTATATGTCATCCATGCAGGTAACAGATAGCAACGGCCGTATTTTGTCTGCCCTCGATTTCCAAGCATTAGAAACAGAATTAGGCCCCTCATATGCACTGCATCGTGCCGATTTGCACAGTGCCTTGCTCAATCATTGTGCGCATGTAGCCATACACATGAACGAAACAATCGCAACGGTGGCTCAGACAAAAAACAGCGTCGCCGTCACCTTCAGTTCCGGACAAACAGCAACCTATGATTTTGTTGTCGGGGCGGATGGGATCAACTCCCAAGTGAGAAACATTGCCCTTGCCCAAAACACGCCACCACTGGTTTACAGTGGCTACAGCTGCTGGCGTTTTGTCGGCGAAAATATTGATAATCTTTCTGCGCCTGTGGAGATGTGGGGACGAGGCAAGCGTGTTGGTGTTGTCCCTTTAACAAACGGCCGTTGTTACATCTACATGACCAAAAATGCACCAGTTGGAGAAGCAGATCCCACGAAAAATCGGCAACAAGCAGTCGCTGCCCAGTTTGCTGAATTTCAAGGACCTGCTCGTTCCGCTTTAGGGCAGCTTGACGAAAGCAAGGTGCTTATGCGCCACGATTTAATGGAATTGCGTGAACCTGTTTGGGGAAACGGCCGTATTCTCCTCGTGGGTGATGCTGCCCACGCGATGACCCCCAATATGGGGCAAGGGGCTGCCCAAGCGATTGAGGGTGCCTTAGCTTTAACACTGGCCATCGACAAAGCCGACAATGCCGCTCAGATATTGCCCGCTTACCAACAACTGCATAGCAAGCGCGTCAAAAAGATACAAACCAGATCACGCCAGGTGGGGCGCATTGCGCAATGGTCCAATCACATTGCCTGCCAAACCCGTAATTGGCTAACGCGGATAGCTCCACAAACAGCAAACCAAAGCAATCTCATTAACACAATAACGCCAGGGGTCCTGCTCGCGCAACAATACAATCAATGATGACATCCATAAGTCCCTATTCGGCCATAGTATGACGTCATACAAACACACCATGACTCCCAGATGACCATTGGCACATCACCAACACGCCTGTTTTCTGTATTATAAATACATATTAACTAGCGAAAAGAAAACAGGAGTATGTCATGTCCTCTAAAAAATTTGAATCTATACCGCAAACAGACCGCTGGTCTTACGCATGGTTAGCCCTCGGATTTATTTTATCCTTTTTTATCACGGGTCGTTGGACAATTGCCGCCGCCGTATGGCTTGCCCCCGTTTTTTTGATGCGTTTTATGCGTACTCAAAAAGCGTGGAAAGGCTTTTTACTAATTGCTATCGCCAGCAGCATCGCGATGGTGTTTACGTGGCAAGGGCTGATGCCCTTCCCTCCTCCACAAGATGTGGTGATGTTAATTGTTATCGGTGTTACCGGTAGTATTTTGTTATTGATTGATCGCTTGCTTGTTACCCGTTGGCAACGAAGTGGGCGTAACCCATTCGCGACCACCTTAATTTACCCCTTCATGATGACCGCGTTTGAGTTCCTCACCGTGGAAGGGAATCCAATGGGCAGTTTTGGCGCATCTGCTTATACGCAATTTGGACTTTTACCACTGCTGCAAATCATGTCTATTACTGGGATGTGGGGCGTCACATTTCTGCTCAGTTGGTTCCCTGCCATCATCAATTGGATGTGGGAACATCATTTTCAATGGCAAGCGATTAAAAGAGGAACGGCCGTATATGCAGGCATTATGCTCGTCGTTCTCCTGTTTGGCACGATTCGTTTATGGACCAGCCCTAAAGATGTAGAAACCGTATCGATTGCTGGGGTTACGGCCGTTCCCCTCGATATGGGCTATTTAAACAGTTTAAGCTGGGAAGAGTTGCGGCAAGAAACCCAACAACGTCATGAACAATACTTTACCGCTTCCGAACCACTTGTTACCGATGGTGCCCAACTCATTTTGTGGCCAGAAGCCGCCGCCGTCGTCACTGCAGAAGATGAAGCAACCTTAATGCAAGAAGCTGCAGAATTTGCCAATGAACACAACGTCTACATGGGTATTCCCACATTAACATTGCACCAAAACGCCGACCATTACGAAAACGAGCTGCGTATTATTGCTCCGTCAACAGAAACCATTTTAACGCATCGTAAATATGGTGGGCATCAATTTGAAATCGGGTCTGTCCCTGGTGATGGCATCTTGAATAGTGTGGAAACACCACTCGGCGCATTAGCAGGTACCATTTGTTGGGATACCGACTTCCCCAGCACAGTGGCTCAAATTGGTCGCAATGGCACGGATATTTTGTTATCCCCAAGCAAGGACGACATCATATTACCAATGAGTGACTTACATGGTGAGATGGCGACCTTCCGCGCGATTGAAAACGGCGTGTCCGTTATTCGACAAGCAGATGGGGGCACCAGCATGTTTATCGACCCTTATGGACGCGTCATTAGCAAAACCCCTTATCAAGCAAACGCCAGCGTATCCACAACGGCAGCTGCAATTCCAACACAAGGTGTTGCCACAATTTACAGTCAGGTAGGTGATTTGTTTGGCTGGCTTAGTATTGTTGGGTTTGCATTCGTCATCTTGTGGGCCATCATAGCTGGTCGTAAAACTGCAACTGTTGAAAACGAATCTATACAAACAAAAAATCTTGGTGATGTTGTCTTACATTAGTGGAAAAAGATCATTTAATTGCGAGTACGGCAAACTTGTATCAATAGAACATTACAAGTTTGCCGTACACTCAGAGAAAGTTGAGGTCTTAAAAACCCTCAACTTTTTTTATTGTTTCATGACTATCGGCAAATAGATCTTCACCTCTGCATAGATGACATCGACAGCCACATCCGATTCATTGCCCGCTGCATCGCGGAACTTGGCGTAGACTACAGCACGGCCGTTTTCCACTTTTAAGTTCCACGGTTTTTGATTCGCATATGGTTCCCACGTTGCCCCGGCAAAATCAGGATTGTTAGAGATCATCATATCAGCGATACCGCTGGGGATGGTATTCTCTGGTCGTGAAGGATCTTCCTCTTCTTCCTGCTCTTCATGGCTGTCAATATTGTCTGAAGCATAGAGAGTAAGCACGACTTGGGTTGATTCTGCATGGGGTGCATTGTCATCAATCAAAACGGCCGTTGATGGCGGTGGTACAGGATCAACAGAGGGGGTCGCACAGCTTTTTACAGAGGGCGCACTACTAAACCCAGAGACAACACCAACAACTTCG
>JBNKHS010000030.1:0-18647 GCA_050290485.1 Promineifilaceae bacterium (SeqCode)
AAGCGAACCTCAGCAAGAAGAACCTTGGTGTGTCTAATGTCGAATTCCGTAAAGGTCATATTGAAGATTTGCCTGTAGATTCAGACTCAGTTGATGTCGTTATTTCCAATTGTGTTATTAATTTGAGTCCAGATAAAGCGACCGTTTTTAATGAAGCGTATCGCGTGCTTAGTGTAGGTGGTAAGTTGGCGGTTTCTGATATGGTAACGATTGGCAAATTCACAGCAGAACAACGTGCCGACATGTCTGCATGGGCAGGGTGTATCACTGGTGCTGAAGATGTAGCCGATTATGTCAAATGGATGCAGGCTGCTGGATTTCGTGAGATTTCCATACGAGACAAGAACAATCCTGAACGAGAGCTATCACATTTACCAGCAAATGAAGGATCTGCGCAAATTTTTAGTGCCCGCATTACGGCCGTAAAATAGGTAAATAAAAAGTGAGACACTCTTTTGAAGAGCGTCTCACTTTGAGCAAAAGAATTTTCTTTTGTTTAGTTCAAATATTGGCGTAAATGGCCAGCAAAGTTTGGATGACGTAATTTACGCAATGCTTCTTTTTCTAACTGACGAATCCGTTCACGAGAAAGACCGAACATTTCACCGACCTCTTTCAATGTACGTGATTCACCATCTTGTAAACCGTAACGCAAACGCAAAATACGTGCTTCACGTGGGGTCAACTGATCCAAAATTTCGCCCAATTCCTCTGTTAACATTTTTTGGGCAACAGATTCTGCTGGTGGTGGTGCATCGACATCTTCAATAAAATCACCCAACTCTGCATCAGATTCATCCCCTACCGGGCGTTCCAAGTGAACAGGCTGACGGCTGGTGCGGAGCATCCAACGTACCCGATCTGCAGGTAAATCCATATGTTCAGCAATTTCTTCTGCAGTAGGTTGACGGCCGTATTCCTGTTCAAGCTCTTGAGCAACTTGATACAGTTTGCTAATGCGACCACCTAAATGGGCTGGAATACGAATAGTACGCCCATGGTTGGCAAGTGCGCGGGTCACAGCTTGACGAATCCACCAAGTTGCATAAGTGCTAAAACGATTACCACGACGATAATCATATTTTTCAACCGCTTTCATCAAACCAACATTACCTTCTTGAATAAGGTCCAAGAACTGCAAGCCACGGCCGCGATATTTCTTAGCGATACTCACAACCAAGCGCGTGTTGGCGCGAATCAAATGGGCACGGGCGGCATCCCCAATTTCTTTGATTATGGTTAGTTCATCCAATTCATCTAAGGTAAGTTCTTCGGTTTCCATCCGCTCGACAACTTCATTCCCAGCTTCAATTTCCATCGCCAAACGAACTTCTTCTTCTGCTGTAAGTAGCCCTTGTTGGCCCATTTCACGGAAGTACAAACCAACAGAGTCATCAATCGGAACATTGCTGAGGTCGAATAATGGTGCTACATGTGTTGAATCACTATCTGTTTCTGCTCCTGTTAGCTCAGAGAGATCGCCATCAAGATCTAGCGGAATGTCAATGTCATCATCACTGGCATAAATAGGCACGCCAGCAGTTTGTGCTTCTTCCATAATCATTTCCAGCACAGACATTTTGCTCTCAATTTCCGGGAGCTTTTCTAAAATTTGGTCGTACGTAAGGTAACCTTGTTCTATTCCGTCATTAAGCAATGTGCTAATAACGTCCATTTCTTCAAATGGAATTTCTATATTACTCATATACTCTTTTCTCCAAGAAGTATTTTATGATGTTACGGGGTGTTGACTCTCACCCATAAGAGTCCTCTTCCTTCTCACGGGGCAGTCTAGCATAATCTTTAAACAAAAGTCAAGATGCAAATCGATCAAATAACATCCTAATTAACTGTAAATTAGTTTACACTAATGCAGATAATCTAGTTACAATTTGCTTTTTGCTGAAAATGAAGGTTTTGAGGAAATTTTGATGTGAATTTATTCACTATGCTGGGCTAAAACATCATCTACACCCAACAATGTGGTATTTAAGATGGATTTTGCACGTCTAAGGTCAAGTTGACAGTCTAAAGGCCACAGCCCATTTTGTGAAGGGGCAATGTGCAATGTGTGCCTTTCTTTAATTTTCCACCAATCTAACATGCGTAAACTGAATTCTGCGCGTGTTAAGGATTGACTGCCAGCGATATTGAGTATGCCAATATACGGATGAGGCATAAGCTCGAGGGTGGCACTAATTAATGTATTCACCCAGACTGGATTACGAATTTGATTATTAAACAGTGTAACGTCTTGCCCCGCTTTTAATGCTTTGGACATCCAATGGGTACCATGATCCATTTCTTGCAAGCTGTAAATAAGCGAGGTGCGCATGATAACATAATTGGGATGCGTTTGTACAGCCCTTTCTGCATCTGATTTGGCAAACCCATACTCGTTGACGGGATCGGGTACGGCCGTTTCATCATAAGGGGCTTTATCGCCACGAAAAATGCTATCTGTGGAAAAATGAATGAGCCGTGCCCCAATTGCTTGTGCTGCTTTTGTGATGTGGCTTGTCCCTAAACGAATAACTTCACCCATATCTGGGCCTCGGTTGGAGCCAGCTAAATGAATGATGGTTTCTGGTTGCCAAGATTGGACGAGGTTGATTACGGCCGTTTCTTGGCGTAAATCAACTTGATACCCACATTCATCTTGCAACGGATCATTTTGAAAATAAGTATATGCAACTTGGTGAGCTTGTTTGGCAACAGGTACAAAGTGGCGTCCAAGATAACTACTACCACCTGTAATTAAAATACGCGACATTTATGACTAATTGTTCTCCTGATAAGTTGCTGCTTTCTGCAAGGCAACCGAGGCAGCAGCTTGGGCTCCCTTTTGCTTGCTCCGCCCTTCACCTTGGCCCCATACCTCATCTTTTAGCAAAACCTGTACCACAAACACTTTGGCATGATCTGGGCCACTGCTGTTGACCACGCGATAATTTGGGGTGATATTAAATTGGGCTTGTGCCCATACTTGGAACTCGCTTTTTGCATCTTTATGCTTTGCTTGTTCAATAATATCGACGAGTGCAGGCGTAATGAACTGCTCAACAAGTGTTTGTACGGTAGCAAGCCCTTGATCGAGATACATTGCTCCGATGACAGCTTCAAATGTGGCACATAAAATGGGGGTGCGTTCCCGACCCCCATTTTCTGCCTCACCATAACCTAAGCGCAAGTTTTGTCCTAGGTTTAAGTCGCGAGCAAATTCAGCCAGCGTACGTGCTCTTACTAAGGCCGCACGCAAACTCGTAAGCTCACCTTCATGCATTTCTGGATAATGATGATAAAGATATGCACCGACAACAAAATCGAGGACAGCATCACCTAAAAATTCCAGGCGCTCGTTATCTTCTAACGCTTTGTCGGGATTTTCATTTAAGAAAGAGCGATGTGTCAGGGCGCGGCTCAGCAATGAATAATCCTTAAATGTATGTCCTAAATTCTTTTCTAATTCCGAATAATCTTCCATTCACTTTAATTGGCCACTGTTGAGCCGTTGAACTTTAACTAACAATGGATTAGATACGGTTATTCTTTATATTTTTCAATAATTAATACCGCATTATGCCCACCAAATCCAAAGGCATTGTTCATGCAAACATCGACTTTGCCTGGTCTTGCTTCATTAGGGATGTAATCTAAATCGCAGGCTGGATCTGGGGTATGATAATTAATGGTAGGTGGCATGATTTGGTCACGAATAGCCAAGGTACAAAAAACGCTTTCAATTGCGCCTGTGCCACCCATAATGTGCCCTGTCATTGATTTTGTGGAGCTAATAGAGACATTATAAGCAGCGTCTCCTAATGCAGCTTTGATTGCTGCCGTTTCTGAAGCGTCATTGAGTTGCGTTGCTGTACCATGTGCGCTGATATAATCAATATCTTCTGGCTGAATATCGGCATCGGCAAGGGCAAGACGAATTGCTCTCGCCGCCCCATCACCCCCTTCCGAGGGTGCAGTAATATGGTAAGCGTCTGTGGTACGGCCGTATCCCGTAATTTCACCTAATATCTTTGCTCCGCGTGCTAAGGCAAACTCTAAACTTTCTAACACCAACATACCAGCGCCTTCACCCGCAATTAAACCATCACGATCTTTATCGAAGGGACGAGGTGTGTTTTCGCTTTCTTTTGAAGCTGCTCCTGCCCGTTCAAAGCCACCAATAGCAACCGAAGCCAAGATGGACTCTGCGCCACCAGTTAAAACTGCATCTGCCTCACCCATTTGGATGGCTCTAAAGGCATGACCAACAGCATCACTGCCTGCGGCACAAGCCGTTGTGATTGTTGAAGATGGCCCTTGAATGCCATAATCGATGGCAATCATACCAGCGGCTCCATTGGGCATAATCATCGTAATGCCAAATGGACTTACCCGACGTACCCCTTTTTCAACGACGGTGCGATCTTGTTCCACAAGGGTGCGAATACCGCCAACACCTGTCCCTAAAATGATACCGATGCGCTCACGATTTTCATCGGTAATTTCAAGACCAGATTGATCTATCGCCTCGCGGGCGGCGACGGTGGCAATTTGCTGTACACGATCACGCCGCCGTGCTTCCTTGCGCCCTAAATAGGCGTCTGGATCAAAATCTTTGATTTCGCAGATGGTGCCCATCGTATGGTCACCTCTTGGTAAAACATTAAACGGACCTGTGCCTGATTTTCCGGCAATAATATTTGCCCATGAATCGGCCGTGTTATGTCCCAGTGGTGTAACAAGCCCTACACCAGTAATAACAACACGACGTTTTTCTATTGTTTGATTTTTACTCATTTAAATCTCCAGCTTGCTTTTTTGTGTGGTCTGGCGATTGTTTCTGACTGCCGATGTGTCCTTTTGTCTGCCAACGATTTTGATATTTGTGTATCGTTTGCGCAAATGCATCTTCTAAGTCGATTGATGCTGCATTTGCCAGTTGACATAAGCTGTAAAGTGCGTCTCCTAATTCGGAAGCAAGATCTTCGTTGTTGGTTGCGGGATACGGCCGTTTACCATAATTTGTTGCTAATAAAATTTCTTTAGCAACTTCGCCTAACTCACTCATTAAATCTAAAGCATAAACACCGGGAGCATGGTGTAAGTTGTGCTCATTGGCAAATTCCAATGCTCTGCTTTGCCAATTTTCACCCATTATCAGCCTCCGTTGGCTGGTAACTACCTTCAACCCATTGGCTTTGATCGGTGCCGACCTCTTTTTTCCACACAGGCACAATCTCTTTCAAACGATCAATGCCATACCGCGCGGCATCAAATACACCCTGATCACGATGGCCAGATGCACAAGCAACAAATGTTGTAATTTCGCTGATATCTAGCTTGCCAATGCGTTGTACAATCGCAACCCCTTTGACGAGTGGCCATTTTGCCCAAATTTCCTGGGCGATTTGCGCCATTTTAAGCTCGGCCATTTCGGAATACGCTTCATACTCTAAGTAGAGGGTTTCAGGCGGTAAGCCATCGCGTTTGGTTTGCCCACGAACGAACCCGGTAAAGCTGACCACGGCACCGACATCGGCTGCTGTAATTTGGGCATGAATGTCGTTGATATCTAACTGTTCATTGGTGATGGCAAAGTAAGTTGGATGGGGTAACTCATGAGAGCTACCACCGCTCACAGGCGGGAATATGGCAACTTCATCTCCTAAAGATACGGCCGTATCTTCGCTCGCAAATGACTTATTCACAGAAACAATAGATGATTCTAGCCCCTCTGCCAACTGTGGGTATTTTTCGACAATGGCTATAGACAACGAATTTACCGTCGCTGGTTCTGTGACATCAACTTGAATACGATCTTGTCCGACTTTATCCTTTAAAGTTGCAAACAATCGGATTTCTACTTGCATAACATTCCTCGACTGGTTACTCAAATGACCAATCGCCACTTTTGCCACCCGTCTTATGCACCACGCGGACGTCCGTCAGGCGCATTTCCCGGTCAACTGCTTTGGCCATATCATAAATAGTAAGACCGGCCACAGAAACGGCCGTTAACGCTTCCATCTCCACGCCAGTCTTCCCCGTTAAACGCACAGTTGCTTCAATGTCTATACAACTGTCAGCAACATTTGGTGAACAAACTACCTTAACCTGATTAAGCATAAGTGGGTGACAAAGTGGAATCAAATCACTTGTCCTTTTGGCCGCCATTACTCCGGCAACTTCTGCAATCCCAAAGACATCACCCTTTTTTATGTTGCCATCAATAATCAAACGCAATGTTTCCGGCTTCATGTGTACGGAGCCACGGGCAATCGCCACACGCACAGTGGCATCTTTGTCCCCGACATCAACCATACGTGCGTGACCTTCTTCATCTAAATGTGTTAATTGCTTAGACATAACATTCGTATTATAGTAGGCTATCATCAGGCAAGCCAATGACATGATTCAAGCAAAATATGACGCAATCTATCTTGCCCCCCATTTAGATGACGCGGCACTTTCATGTGGCGGGCAGATATACCAACAAACAGAAGTAGGCAAAAAAATTCTCATCGTAACCATTATGGCTGGTGATGCGCCAGATAATGTGCTTTCTGGTCACGCAGTGGAGCTTCATGAACGGTGGCAAATAGAGAATGAAATTGTTGAAACAAGACGACAAGAGGATAAATTAGCGAGCCAAATTTTAGGTGCAGAGTATTTGCATTGGTCAATTCCAGATTGTGTCTACCGCTTTATCCCCAACACAAAAACATTATTCTATGCAACCTGGCCCGAAATAATAGGGGATGTTCATCCACAAGAACAACCACTCATTCAAACATTAAGCGAAAAATTTATGATGTTGCCACCAACGAAGCAAATTTTTGCGCCCCTCACTGTTGGAAATCATGTAGATCATCAAATCGTGCGCCAAGCAGCAGAAAATTGTTTTACAGAAAATTTAATGTACTATGAAGATTACCCCTATGTACAAACAATTGGTGCTTTAGAAAGTGTGATTCCTCCGCACAATACCGAGTGGCAGGCAACAAAAATAACCTTGTCAGCTAAGGCGATTCAGAAAAAGGCAGAAGCTATTACGGCCTATCGCTCGCAATTAAGCACCTTTTTCAAGGACCAACAAGATTTAGAGAAACAATTGACAACTTATGCGCAAAAGGTTGGTGGAGAAAGAATTTGGCATCAACATAAGATGGCTTAAATGTACTGATTCGCTTGATTATTTATAGTAGCTCCACTTATAATAAACATTCAGCAGGCAGAGGATAGAATACCTATTATGGGTCGATTAACGACAAGGCAACTAGCAAGCAAAAAAGGTCGTCAGCGTAAAGTACAACGGTCAGGTCTCCAACCTGGAGATACGTTGCAGGATAGATACCGCATTGTGGGCACGTTAGGTGCTGGTGGATTTAGTTCTGTTTATCAGGCGCGTGATATGCGCTTTTCAAATGTGACCAAACTATGTGCGGTCAAAGAAATGCTTATCTCGACGCCAGATCCTAAAATGCGTGAGCTCACCATCAAATCATTTGAACGTGAAGCCAGTATGCTGGCCACACTCGATCATGCGGCTATTCCCAAGGTGACGGATTATTTCACAGAAGGTGATCGTTCTTATCTGATTTTGGATTTGGTGCGTGGCAAAGATTTGGAGCATTGGCTAGAGGAACATAAGGATCTGCTTGATCAAGAAACTGTGATTGATTGGACGATCCAATTATGTGATGCATTGGCACATCTGCATGAGCAGAAACCCCAACCGATTGTTTTTCGGGATGTCAAGCCTTCGAATATTATGCTTGATCAGCATAATCGTATCCGTCTAATTGATTTTGGGATTGCCAAAGTTTTTGAAACGGGTGATAAAGGAACCATGATTGGGACAGAAGGGTACTCGCCGCCTGAACAATATCGTGGGCAGGCAGAACCTTCTGGAGATATTTATGCCTTAGGGGCAACTTTGCATCACTTATTAACCAAGCAAGATCCACGCTTAGAGCCCCCGTTTACTTTTGCCGAACGTCCCATCAATAAAGTCAATCCCCACGTTTCCCCAGCTTTTGAAGCGATAATCATGCGCTGTTTAAATTACGATCCCAAAGAACGTTTCGACAACGCGCGTGAACTACAAAAAGCATTGGAAATGCTACAGCAATCTACAGTAGTTAGCGACAATGGCGAAACGCAAGTAGCCAATGTTGTAGCTCCTCCTATGGGTGGCGCTATTCCAGCTGCAGCAGGCACGACAACCACGCAACAGCAAGTTCAACCTTTGTGGAAATTCAAATGCGAAGATGAAATTCGGGGTAAGGCGACAATTGACAAAAACGTTTTGTATGTTGGGGCTTATGATAACAATTTGTATGCGCTGCGCAGTGAAGATGGAGAGTTTGTCTGGAAATTCCCAACGACGGATAGCATCGGTGGATCGACACCGTTTGTTTATGAGGATTTAGTTTTGATCGGATCCGCCGATAAAAATTTATATGCAATTACGAAGCAAAACGGCCGTTTAAAATGGAAGTTTGAAGCAGGTGGACCCATTTACTCTTCCCCAAGTGTTAAGTTTGACCACGCATTTTTTGGCTCTGATGATGGCAACTTTTATGCCGTAAATATTAATCATGGGCGTTCTGCATGGAAAGCAAATGCATATGGGCCAGTGCGTTCGACTCCCTATGTAGACGATGAACGAGTCTTTTTTGGCACAGAAGGTGGGTATGTTTTTTGCCTGGAACTCGCTTCGGGTAAAAACATTTGGCAGGCTCAAGCTAAACGTGCCGTAACATCTTCTCCTGCTTATGCCGATGAAATCGTGTTTGTTGGCTCGTTGGATTCGACGGTTTATGCCTTTGATGCGTCTTCAGGATGGATCATTTGGCGCTATCGTACACGGCGAGCAGTTGTTTCTTCTCCTTGTGTATATGATCAGACTGTATTTATTGGCTCTTCCGATGGGGCTATGTATGCTTTAGATATGGATTCTGGACGTCAACTTTGGTCTTATCAGACAGAAGGCCAAATTGCCTCATCTCCCGCAGTTTTTAATGATGCTGTCTATTTCGGTTCAACAGATGGCTCTGTGTATTGTTTGGGTGCTAAAAAGGGCAAGTTACGGTGGCAATATGAGACTGAACATCCTATTATTGCTTCACCCATTGTTGCAAATGGTGTTGTCTATATTGGCTCGACAGACCACTATATGTATGCTTTGCCCGCATAATTTAATGTTTTACTTAGATTGGTAAATTGATTATGAATGAATCAACAAAAATTTCTAAATCAGATGAATTAGAAGACACACCTCAGACAGCACAAGAGGCGGAAGCAAAGAATATTGAAGCGACAAAGGCGACCGAAGGGGAGCAAGCGCAGAGTGATGGCGCTGCTGTTGAGGATGACGTTATTCCTGAAACACGACCGATTGGGCTGGGGTTTTATGAAGCTGATGGATCAAATCAAACCGCACCAATTGTAACCGAGCAAGTAACGCCAGCAATCATTGGTATTAACCGGGCAGAACCGGCAAGGGAACCCACCTTACGAGCGGCAATGCGTTGTGATTTAGGGGCGCGAGAACGAAATGAAGATTCTTGTATTACGTTTACTGCTGAATCTGGTGGCCATTTTAAGATGATGCCTTTTGGCCTCTATATTGTGGCTGATGGTATGGGAGGCCATACCAACGGACATGTTGCCAGTCGTATTGCTTCACGAACGGCAGCACATTTTATTCTCAATAAAATTTATATGGCGCTATTACAAAGTGTGGGGCCTCCAACACATGTTCCTATTCAAGAGGTTTTGGTTGATGCGGTACAAGCAGCCAATACGGCCGTTTATTCAGATGATCCAGAAATTGATAGTGGAACAACTTTAACCATTGCCCTGATCCTTGGGCGCCGCTTGCATGTAGCTCACGTAGGTGACAGCCGCCTTTATCTTCTTGATGATGGTGGCGATTTGCTCCCGGTTACAACCGACCATTCCTTGGTGCAAAGATTACAAGAAGTAGGGCAGCTAACGGCAGAAGAAGCGACTGGATACCGGTATAAACATGTACTTTTGCGCGCTGTTGGTCAAGTAGAAGAAGTGGAAGTAGACACCTATATGCGTTTGTTACCCAAACAGGGCAAGCTGTTGCTTTGTAGTGATGGGCTTTGTGGATTTGTAGAAGAGAGTGTGATGCGTGACTTCATGCGAGCCGATCTTCCGCCCGATCAGATTGCCAATAATTTATACGATGCCGCATTAGAAGCACGCAGTAATGATAATGTAACGGCTATCGTTGTTGATTTAGATTTATAAACAACTTCACTACACTTTAATGCCTTTGCCCTATTATGTATGCATCTTGCTTGTTAGAATGTTAGGAATTGCCTACTTTAATTGCAGATTGCTTTACTAATACCTCAACGGAATTCGCGAAATTTTGGAAACACCTTAGAGGGTAAAATTGTTTCTATCGATATTGAAGACGACTATACAGAAGAAACTTGAATGAGTAAAGAGTTTGACTATTACGCAACTTTGGGGATACGCCACGATGCTTCTCAAGAAGAAATTCGAGAGGCATATTCGACATTAACACTCGGTTTTTCGCCAGAAGCTCGTGATGCAGCAAAAAATAACGAATATCAACGCATTCAAAATGCGTTTGAGGTGTTGAGTGATCCAGCGCGCCGCGAGACGTATGACGCCCTCATTGCGGAAACGTCTTCTAGTGAATTACAGATAGATGTTGTATTAAGTCGGGAAAAGGTCGACATCTCAGACAGTAATCAGTTGGTTTATCTATTGGTTAACTTGAAACCTCCTAAACAACAGTCTGGGGGGCAGTTGCCATTAAATCTCAGTCTTGTTGTCGATAAAAGCACCTCGATGCAGGGAAATCGATTGCACAATGTCAAAACGGCCGTTGAACTTTTAATCGAAAAACTATCGCCAGAAGACACGCTATCAATTATTAGTTTTAGCGATCGTGCAGAAGTGGTTGTATCGGCAGACAATGTAGCCAATAAACAGCAAGTTACCGCTCAAGTTCGTGCAATTCAAGCCTCTGGAGGCACTGAGATTTATCAAGGCTTAAAAGCAGGTATCCAAGAGCTTCGTAAAAAAAATCTTAAACAACATTCTAATCAGCTCATTCTATTAACGGATGGTCATACCTATGGCGACAGTAAAGAGTGTTTAGACCTGGCCCAAAATGTTGTCAATGAAGGAATTGGAATTAGTGCATTTGGTATTGGTTCCGAGTGGAATGATCAGTTTCTAGATTCGTTAGTTTCTCCATCCGGCGGACAATCGGGATTTATTGAAGATCCAGCCAATATTATTACCTTTTTACAAGAGCGCATAACGGGATTGGGAATGCTGTATGCACAAAATGTGCGCTTGAAGAAGACCTTTCCACAAAGTTTAAATGTGAAATACGGATTTAAATTAGTGCCATTTGCCCAACCTTTAAATACGGATATTGATGAAATTAAGCTCGGTGATATTGAAAGTCGTTCACCATTGACATTTTTGTTAGAACTCGAAATTGAACCACAACCAACAGATACACGCATAAACGTTCAACTTTCTTTTATGGCTACGTTACCATCTCAATCACGCAAAGTTGGTTTTAAAGAGAGCACCTGTATTTTTGTCCTTGAAGATGCACCACGTGCATTGCCACCTGATAAAATTGTCGAAGCGGTGCGTGTATTAAATATGTATCGCATGAATGAAAAAGTATGGTCAGAGGTTGAAGCCGGCCGTATTGATGTGGCCACTTCACGGATGAGACATCTTTCAACACGTTTGTTAGAAGCGGGGAAAGATGAACTGGCTCATCAGGCCAACATGGAGATTGAGAAGATTCAACACGCAGGCACGATGTCTTTAGAGGGGCGGAAGCGATTGAAATATGGGACACGGGCTATGTTTAACCAAACGATTAAGCTGGATGACGAATGATTAAGTGTGTAGAATGCGGTGCAGAACAATTTGAGGGGACGCTATTTTGCGGTGAATGCGGCGCCTTTATGTTGGATGCGATTGAAAATCCGGCAACAAATGTTTTGCCTTTTTCGCAATATGCATACATTAACCCTCCTCTTCCCTATTCAGAAGTAGAACTTGTCACAGCTTCTACACCCCAAAAAATCTCAATTATTATTCCGCATAGCCGTCGCCGCCTGAATTTAGAAACGGCCGTAACCATTCATGTAGGACGCAGCACCGATGAGTTTACACCAGAGCTGGATTTAGGGCTTGACGATGGTATTGAATATGGTGTCTCGCGTGAACATGCGAACATTCATCCAACGGATGAGGGCTTCTTCATTATTGACTTAAACAGTACCAACGGCACCATTCTCAACGGGTATCGCTTACCTTCAGAGCAGGCATATCCCTTAAAAAGTGGCGATGAAGTTCGTTTTGGTGATTTGCTGGTACATTTGTTTTTTGACTAAACACCCTTTTTAGACCACCATATATAAAATTTAAGCAAAATAGTGGATATTTATATAATAGCTAGATCCATAAAAATGAATAGGAGTCACGCTCATGATTACAATTATTGTGCATGTGAATAGTGAAGAACCAATTGAAGGGGAAGTCGATGAATTGCCAGCTGCCGACTCAACCGCTATCCTTTTGAATAACCCACGGTTACGTGATGGGAAAGATTTGTATTATTTAGCGGAAGAAGTCACCAGTATGATGATTCCATGGCATCGTGTTAACTTTGTGCAAATCATGCCATCTGGTGAAACAGAAGAAGTTGTGAGTTTTGTAAGACAATGATTGAACAAGTACCAGATTCATTGGAACAAACTGCCCCGCGACTCATTTTGGTTGTGGATGATGAAGCACGGATGCGTCGCTTTATCCGCATGAATATGGAGTTGGAAGGGTATCAAATTATTGAAGCGGAAAATGGTATAAAAGCGTTAGACCAAGTTCGCCAACATACGCCAGAGTTGATCATTATGGATGTGATGATGCCGGAGATGGATGGATTTGAAACGTTAAAATTACTCCGCGAAATCTCAACTGTTCCGGTGGTCCTACTAACTGTAAAAAGTGATGAAGAAGATATTATTCGTGGCTTAACGCTAGGGGCAGATGATTACATTACGAAACCATTTAGCCCCCGCGAATTGGTGACACGGGTAACGGCCGTATTACGTCGTGCAGAATGGCCCGCACCGCCACCAAGAACAATCCTCACCATTGATGATCGTCTGTCAGTCGATTTCAATCGTCACCAAGTTATTGTCGCTGGCGAACGTGTTGATCTCCGGCCAACAGAGTATCGGCTGCTTAATACCCTTATCCAAAATGCAGGTTGGGTTGTCCCCCACGAAACATTATTAGCCAAAGTATGGGGCTATGAATATCGGGATGAAACTCATTATTTACGCTTGTACATTAATTATTTACGTAAAAAAATCGAAGAAGATCCAGCTGATCCATACTACATTTTGACAGAACGAGGCGTTGGTTATCGCTTTGTAGACTTTAGAAAAAGTTAGGATCCATTGCCACCTGAAAAATTTCAACTATCATTCTGGCATGGTCGATACAACCACGGTCACGGAACGGGAGTTCTTTGCCCAAATTGATAGTTACCTTAACTTGGAAGATCGCCGACTCGTTCGAGAAGCGTACGATTTAGCTCGCCAGGCACACGGAGACCAACGCCGTAAGTCTGGCGAGCTTTTTTTTACCCATCCACTTGCTGTTGCCTACTACATTTCGGAATATCATCTAGAAGCTGTGGCCATCATAGCTGCCTTACTGCATGATGTTGCCGAAGATACCGTCGTTTCACTAGAAGAAATCGAGGAACGCTTTGGTAGCGAAGTGGCTTTGCTGGTAGATGGTGTGACCAAGTTGAAAGATGTGACCAAAGGAATTACCTACGGCAAAGCAATGACCAAACAAGAGGTTGAAGATGCCACCTTACACAAATTGTTTGGGGTCATGATTCAAGATGTGCGTGCTGTATTGATCAAGCTGTTTGACCGTTTACATAATATGCGCACAATCAAAGCCACGCCACATCATCGCCAAGTGCATAAGGCTCGGGAAACGATAAAAATTTATGCGCCACTTGCCAATCGGCTTGGTATTTGGCAGCTAAAGAATGAGCTGGAAGGATTATCTTTAGAAGTTCTGTTTCCGGAAGCGTACTACACGATTGATGCCAACATTAAACGCATCACTCAAATTCAACAGGAAGAGTACCAAATTATTAGTGGGCAAATTTTTGAGATGCTAGTGAATGCTGGCATTGACGTGCGCAATGTGCTGCTAGCTCCTGAGAATGTTTATACGGTTTATCAAGATATTAAAGAGCAGGAAGGCTCTTTTGATGAAATTGATCAAACCATGCGGTTGGTGGTACTTGTTGATGAAACCCCAACTTGTTATCAAGCATTAGGGTTTTTGCATCAAATGTGGCAACCTATTCCGGGTACATTTGATGATTACATTGCCGTGCCCCGCGATAATTTGTATCGTGCCTTGCATACAACTGTGATTCACACAAACGGCCGTCAACTGAAGTTACGTATTCGCAGCATTTCGATGAACAAAGTGGATGAGATCGGCATTTTGGCGCAATGGTTGTTCAAGGGAACGCCATTGTGGACGAATAGTATCGCTACGCGTGTTGAAAACTTCCTCGACACCATTTACGACAATATTAATTTGGATGCACCAACACCATCGGATCGCGTCAAAAGTGTTAAAGAAGATGTGCTTGTTAAGCAGATTCGTGTTTACTCACCGGATGGGGATGTGCGGGAACTCGCTTTAGGTGCAACCGCCATTGATTTTGCTTATGCTATCCACACTGGCTTAGGTGACCAATGTTATGCTGCCTACGTGAATGATGCCTTGTATCCATTAAACAAGCCCCTTAAGGATGGCGACCGGGTGCGTATTCTGAAAAAACCACGCTCGCAGCCGCAGCGCGCATGGCTGGATGAAGATTTAGGGTATATTCGCACAAGCTATGCCCGTCATCACGCTCAGCGCTGGTTTCGGCGTCTCTCAACTGATAAAGCAATTGCACAGGGCAGGCATTTATTGAAATCTGAGTTGGAGATGATTGGTCATCCCAGCTATTCGCGAACTAAGTTAGCGGAACTATTTAATTATAGAACGCGAACTGATTTGTATTACGAGTTGGGTCGGGCTGAGTTGTTGCCCACAACGGCCGCTTTGCGTGTGCTGCAAGAAAGTTGGTCAGATGGGGATGCTTATGAGCTTGACAATACCGTGATGACAACAAGAGGTGATCGCTATGTGGTGACCAATGTAGACGGCCGTAACCTGAAACTTTGCGGCACCTGTGAACCACGCCCGCCAGATGCGATCCTTGGTTATTTACGTCACGATGGGGGTGTCACTGTGCATAAAAGACAATGCCATAGTTTACGACCAGAGCGTATGGTTGGGCGGTTGCTCAAATTGGGATGGGGCGAATCGTTGCGTCGTGCTCGATTGGTAGACATCATGATCAAAGTCTATGATCGTCCTGGCCTCCTTTATGAAATCACCAACTTGCTGCAAGATGAACATATGAACATTGCTGCCATTACCACGCCACCAGCTGAAAAACGTGGCGAAGTACACATGAACATCACCATCGAAGTGGTGCAGCCACGTCAATTGGTACGTATTTTGCACCAGATTAATGAGTTGGCGAACGTGTTCCTGGTTCGTTCCAAACCAGTCGACATTCATAAAAATGGGTCATCCGTAACAAAACCCCCGTATCAACCAGAATAAAGCAAACGATTATCCATTAGCAGAAAATATTTTTACCATCTCAGTTGAGGCTTCTGGGGCAAAAAGCAGAATGTTGTCGCGGATAGCATCAAGCTGTTGCTGCACCAATGTCGCCGGCACCCCTGGGGGAGCATACGCGACATAGAGGGCTCGTGTTGTTTTGGCGGAAATTGGCGTTCGGTTATCCTGCCCATAGATAATTGTACAAATCACACCTTTTGCATCCTGCATCATCATATCGTTTGGCTTTAAGGTACGGGTGGTGCCATTCATTTGTGTAAACTGTTCTGTGCCTTGTGTGGCATCAATCGTTAGCGGACCTTCCAGTAAATCGACATCATGGCTTGCAGTTAAGACCAATGTTTCTAGTTCTGCAGCAAAGGTGGCATCAACTAGTGGGCTGACATTGGGTAGCGACTTGCCTTTCAAAACTATCGATTCAAGTTGTAATTGCACATGATAGGTCTTATTAAATTTTTTGTAGTAAGTTCGATATGCGTTTAACGGATTTATTTCAATGAGTTCTTTACGTGAAAAATCGGCATATTTGGATCGAAGTGTTTTTTCCATCTCTCTTTTGTGTATATCTAATGTGGGGGCGGGCTGAGTGTTATCGACGCCTTCCATAAGTAAGATGCCGACATGTCCATCAGGAAAATTGTTGTGCCAACGGTTTGTAACCTCAATTTGCATTGTGCGAAAACTCCTTAAGTAATGTGAAAATTATTTTGCACATCATATGACTCTTTTGCTAGATTGTCTTGTACGTTATTGCGCTTTTGGGAAGTGGGTAAGCTTGGGATACGGCCGTTTCCCTAAAAAACCAGCAACTGATGACTCTCTAAAACTTTCGTGTACATAGAATAAAAGGCAATTTTATACAAAACTGCAGTATTTTGACCCTGTTTTGCGATAACTGTATTGAACCATACCAAATAAATCCTAGGTTACTGTTTGGTAACAACCTGACAATCAAAAAAATGAGCGTGATATGTATGATTTAAACAAGGAAAAAGCATTGGTCAAAATGGCAAAACAAGGCAATCGGCAGGCGGTGGGCAAATTATATGATGGTTTGTTCCCTGGCGTATATGCGTATACACGAATGCGTTTACCAACAACAAACGATGCCGAAGATATTGTGTCCGACACATTTCTCACCGTTGTCGATCAGTTGCCCCATTTCCAATGGAAAACCCCTGGCTGTTTTCGGGCTTGGGTATTTCAGATTATTCGTAATCGCATTGCAAATTTTTATCGTGGGAATGAAAGAAAGCAGCGGACATCATTAGAAAAGAATTCACACCATTTAGCAACAGATATACAAATTGTAGAAGATTCGTTTATTCAAGAAGAATTGAATCAATATCTTTTGATGCAGATTAATCAGCTAAGCCCACGGCGACAAGAAGTGCTGTTGTTACGTTATTTTGGAGGTTTACGTAACAATGAGATTGCTTTAGCGCTAAACCTTGATGAACGAACTGTAGCTGCTCATTTAAGTCGGGCCTTGGCTCAATTACAAACTGAATTAGAGACAAATTTGGAGGTTATCTCGTGAAAGATCATGATTATTCTGAATTAGAAGCGTTATTGAGCAACGCAAAACCTGAAGCTGATCAAAATTTTCGTCTTTTATTACGGCATCAGATTCTAAATAATGTGGAAGTATCTCAACATTCCTCACGCGAGCGATTTGCATTTTGGGGCCAACTGCGTCTTTGGCAACCTGTGGTAGGCGTATCTTTACTGCTTTTCTTGTTTTTTGCATTGACCCCAACAGGACGCGGCTGGGCACAGCAACTTTTGGAGTTGGGTATCTTCTATGTGACCGACGACCCCACTTTGGCTGAACAATTTATTGACGCTCCTCAATTAGAAGAAGAGAGTATTTTGCTGGAGTCAATTAAAACAAGCATTGTCGAAGCAAGTGCTCAAGCTGGATTTGCGGTTTATTATCCTACTTATATTCCTGCTGAATATGAATCAGATACACCACCTCTTGAGGTTGTATTCAGCTCCGATGGTATGCCCGAGCATATTGGGGCGAGGTTTACTCATGTATCTGATGATATGTCTATTAATTATTTTCAACATCCATTCCCACCCGATGAGACGTTAGATTCAATGCCGCTTGCTGCTGGTGACGCGACAGTGGAGGCTGTAACTGTGAATGGGAATGAAGCATTATGGCTTGTTGATTACGTATGGGGCACGACCTATGTAAAGGACGTAAATGGCGAGCCACAGGAGCTAAAGCCCATTTTTTATAATTTATTGATTTGGACAGCTCCTAATCCCGACGGAGGTAAATTCTACTTCTGGTTAGGCAGTGAAGCACAGCTACCATTTGAAGAAATGATCAAAATCGCGGAATCGATGACGACTGAGTAAATCATTCTTGAAAAGATTGGTTCAATTCCAAAATTGAACCAATCTTTTTATTTTTGGGTTCTTTAGGATTTCGTGGGGTAATCATTGGTGTATTTGGTTGGGCGGATTGCCAATCCGCCCCTAGTATCATGGAAAAAGATAAAAAGACCGTTTCCGCCCCAAAGTTTCGAACTTGGATTGTAGATAGGTCCATATCTAATTTGCTAAGATTATCTCATAAAAACCGTACATCTGCCCCAAGATGAAAACTGAACGTAGATGGGTTCAATCGCCTGAGATAGCGCAGAGAATGGAGAGCCACGAGCTCGGATACTAGGAAGCAGAGGGACTCTCAGGCAAAAAAGGAGAGAAAGATGTTAATCGTCGGTATAGATATGGCCAAATGTAAATTTGATGTTGGATTATGGCGAGGTCAAAAAGGAGAAAGTCGTGGTGAATATGCCAATGAACAAAGTGGATACGAGCTGTTACATAACAACTTGAGC
>JBNKHS010000031.1:0-18379 GCA_050290485.1 Promineifilaceae bacterium (SeqCode)
GACGAGGAAGACAAGCCAAAATACGGCCGTACCAATTGCCTCACTTACTGATACCGGCTCACTGCCATCGGTTGCTCCGCCTTTGTTTAAGCGTTCATCTAACTTTGCCCACTGACAAATTTTTAAGATGATGGCACGGAGTACGACGGCAAGTATCCAGGCAATCAAACCAAGCAAAATGGCCCCAACAATACCGGGAATATAGGTGCTGGTAATTTGGGTGAGGAGGGGGCTAAATACGGCCGTTACCCCGACCAAATTGAGACGTTGAATCGCACCAAAAATAGTAAAAATAATCACAACCCAAAAGACGACTGTGCCTGTTGCATATTCAATATCAACATCAGGGAGGTCAAAGTCTTCGCTCATCCGTTTGGCGATGCGATCATCTACATTGACTTTGCCCAGCAATTTGCGCGTAATACCCGCCAATATTCTCGCCACGATATAGCCAACAATGAGAATGGCTAGCGCCGCCAACAAATTGAGGAGCCTTGAACCTAGACTGCTGTTAAAGAAATCTTGAAACTGATCCATGATGAACCTCCTACAGTTCTAATGAAATAAAACATAACTTAAAGCAAGGGGTTTATTTGGGGTGGGTAGATGCCTTAAGTGAATAAACAATTTATTTGGTTGTATGAAACTCGATAGTAGGCTTGATGGAATGTTTGCTACGTTTATTTGTTTACAATGAAATGAAACGTTTACACAGTGTGAGGGAGGATGTGATTTAGTTAACTGATTTGTAAGCGTATTATAGGCAGAATTTTGTTATCGACCATGAATCGCTCAAGAACAGTTGGGATTAAAGCCAAAGGGCCCTAAGAATGTTTCCCAAAACGGCCGTAATCCGCCGCAGTAAAGTAATTGGCCTTCGTTATAACCATCCAACAGTGCAAACAGAAATCCTAATAAGCAACAAGAAATGATGAATAGTAAGACACAGCCGATAATCAATTGCCTTTGATTGAGTAAAGAGGCCTTCTTTTCTGACTCAGGAGAAATAACAGGAGGCGTGTTTTCACCTTCTGTCACTCCTGGAGGCGGCGGGTCTTCAACAGGAATACCAAACCCGGGGTCATAAATGGGATCAAGTTGAGTCGTTCGACGCAAGAACCGAGTGCGAATCGTATCACCAAACTCAATCAAATCGCCATCTTTGAGCGAAACGGCTCCGGTGCATCTTTGCCCATTTACAAAAGTGCCGTTTGTACTCCCAAGATCTTGGATGGTATAAACATTACCTTGTCGGGAAAATTGCGCATGGCGGCGTGATATTTCAGGATCGTTCAATACAATTTCATTGACGGATGAACGCCCAATGGTCATTTGAAGATCTGTCAGTGGATATTCTTTACCTTGATTGGGGCCTTGTTGTATGAGCAAACGAGCGGGTTGTTCACTCATACCGGATGTTGAATGTTCACTCATCAATTACTCCTTATCTTGAACGCACGCAAGTATAAAAATAAGCGTGGAAATTTGTCAATGAAATGCAAAAATTGGTTTATAATAAGCGCATGGCGATTATCTATCATATAACCTATCAAGAAGATTGGGATACGGCCGTTGCCAAAGGGGAATATCACGCAGAGTCCTTGATGGAGGAAGGCTTTATCCACTGTTCTAGCATAGAGCAAATCCTTATTCCCGCCAATGAAATGTATCGTTGGCAGTTTGGTTTGATCCTACTCAAAATTGAATCTGATGCGGTTAAATCAAAAATTGTTTATGAAGACACGTATAACACGGGTCAGAAATTCCCACACATTTATGGGCCAGTCAATATTGATGCTGTACAAGGGACAATTGATTTTCCGCCCAATGAAGATGGGACCTTTTCGTTACCGGCAGGTCTATAAAATTTAATACAAACTTGTTGACACAGCAGAACGTGTGTGCCATAATGACTGCACTTCTTATGAAGTGAATGGGTAAAATACCATTCTTAAACTGCCATCCTATATGACGAGGAGGTGGTGTTAATGGATAATTATTTAAGTAGACGCACCGTAACACTGCCTTCTCAAGATCGTTAATGTAGTGTTACGGTGCAGCAAGGGCTCCGCGCAAGCGGGGCTCTTGTGTTGTCTAGACACTGAATTCCCTCTAAAATTCCCTAAAATTTAAAGAGACAACACCAATTGTTGTAACTTCTATAAATAAAAACATTGCCGTAGGAGTGAACATATAGGTTTGCTTAAAGAGGGCAGACACACAGGTCTGCTCCTACCATAGATTTGTTTTGAGGAGCAAAAAAAATGAAGCACATTCCTGTGATTCTTTTTGGCGCAGGTGGGGTGGGTTCTGCCTTGATTCGCCAAATTATAAACGGCCGTTCTCGTGTGGCCGAACGTAATCATTGTCAATTTAACGTTGTTGCGGTTACCGATAGCAAAACCTGGCTCTGGGACGCCAATGGTTTAACGGATGAACAACTGCTCAATGTGGTCGTGGCTAAAGCAGAAGGTCAAGCCGTTGATCCTGCATTCCGCCATGAGCGACCTGCAAGCCAAAAACGGCCGTCTGATATTGACGTTGTGAATGCGGCTGCAGAGGCTGGACTGAGTAATGTTATTCTTGTTGATGTCACTGCCGCAGATGGTATGGAACCGACATTAATGCGTGCATTAGAACTGGGCTATGGTATTGCCCTTGCCAACAAAAAAGCGTTTGCTGGCCCGTTAGAAAGTGCTCTGCCTTTCTTTAATAATTTGCAGGTGCGTCATGAATCCACCGTTGGTGGCGGGCAGCCTGTGATTGCGACATTGCGTTATTTGTTGGATGTTAATGATCCTATTTATCAGATTGAAGGACAACTTAGCGGAACACTAGGCTTCATTTGCCAGCAACTAGACGTGGGTGTTTCCTTTTCTCAAGCTGTGCGTGAAGCCAAAGAAAGAGGGTATACAGAACCAGATCCTCGTGAAGATTTAGGTGGTATGGACGTGATGCGCAAAGTTATGATTTTGGGACGGATGGCAGGATGGCCCTTAACAAATAATGACATCAGTGTTGAATCGCTGTACACCCCTGAACTGGCTTCTCTATCTGTGGATGAGTTTATGACCGAAGTGGGGACATTAAATGACATGATGGCGCAGCGGTTTGCTGAAGCCAAAGCAAATGGCAATGTGCTGCGTTATGTGGCTGAAGTTGAAGAGGGTAAAGGGACAGTAGGTTTAAAACCGATTCCCGCTGACAGCGCATTAGCGAATTTAAAATATATCAGCTTCCGTACGGAACGTTATAATGATGAAGCGTTGTTGATTGGGGGCAAAGGGGCTGGCGTGGAAATGACAGCGGCCGGTGTTCTTGGTGATATGCTAGATTTGGTGCGCGAAACGGCTTGATTTTATATGTCCCCGACACTTGCAAAGTGCCGGGGACATAGTTGTTAATCTTCTTCCTGAATGATTTGGAAGGGGACTTGTAGCACACGCCGACTGCGTTGCAGAGGCACATCATCCCCATCTGGTTCAAACTCCCCCAGTTCTTCCGTATCTAAATACAGGACCGCGTACAATGTGTCGGTTACATCTCCGCTTTGTACTTCAACTTCTATATTTCGGTTTAAGCCAGGCTCGAGTTGAGCGTGGCCAATAATATCGCCTTGTTGCCCGTCATTATCGGCATGGAGGACAAGCCATGCGGGAACGTCGACAATGGCATAGGGGATGTGAATGATTGCTTGCTCTTCGTCTAATGCTAAAGTTTGATCTGCAGTGATTAGATAGTTTCCTGATTCATTGTTAAAGGTAACAGTGGGAGGAAGGCGATCATCATAAAGAATAGGTTGATCGACACGAGGAAAGTCGAACCCGTCTCCCGGTTCAGTGTCTTCATGTAAGCGCAGATGTAGGATAGGCGTTACGGCCGTTTCTAAAATTTCTACGCGGACATGCTCGTTCAAGCCATCTTCTAACGCTTTGGAACCAATAATTAAACCGGGCTCACCTTCATTGTCGTAGTAGGCGACAAGATATCCAGGACCATTGCTGATGACGCGTTCTACTTCGAAGCTGGCATCAATAATGGGCTGGTCGAGGACAAAAATGTCTGGTGGATAGGTTGTATTGAATGCTTTAATGACGGGGTTGTCATTCACCGTTAATGGAACATCTTCTCCGGGAATGTCTAGTCTTTGTAAACGGCCGTTATCCTCATAAATGACAGCATATAAAGTTGGGGTGCCTTCGCGCCAAGGGATTTGAACAGGGATTGATTCATTGAACCCTTCCTCGAGCAAAGCTGACCCTAAAACAGGCCCCAGTTCCCCATGATCATTGGCATGGATGACAAGCCATCCGGAAATGGGGGAAAGAATATTGTCTACGAGTAATAGACCATCTTCCCCAACTGCTTGATTTGAGACTGTAATTTCTGGTTGTGAGATTTGAAAATCAAGCTTGATGGGGGCGGCAATAACGGCCGTTTCAAATTCCAAGGGGAGGTCTTCCCCATCGGGGAAATCAAATTCTCCTGTTGGTGCTTGATCGACATGGAGTAAAGCGATCACGGTTTCGGTGGCTTCCATCGGATCGATAGCAACAGTTATCTCATCGTTGATGCCTTCAGAAACGGCCGTGTGTCCTAATACCTCGCCAAGATCACCATCCCCTTCTTGATAGATGACCAGCCAACCATCTTGTGAAGATACCACGCGTGGAATTGTGATAACGCCTTCATCTGTTAAGGTTTGCTCTGTGCCATCAATATAGGGCACAATCGATGTGGCTTCACTAGTGGGCGGGGCTGCTTCGGTTGTTTCAGGGAGAGTTGTTGTCGCTTCGATATCTGGGTCTGCTTCAGTAGGGGCTGTTTCGGAAACGGCCGTTTCTGTAACAACAACCGTAGGTTCTGGCACATCAGTAGGATTACTTACTGGTGCGGCTTCCTCTGCATTGGAGCAAGCAACGATAAAAAACAACAAGATCAATAACAAAAAAGATTTAGACAATGAATTCATGCTTCCAACCCTTCGCAACGGACATTCATACAACGTGCGTGTTTCGCTCAACATAGAGCCAGCTTCGGATTGTAAACAAGGGGGCGCAAAAACCAAAAAAAGCTATTCAATTTATCATTTTGGGAGCACAAGTCAGAGAAATAAAAGCACTATTTGCATCTGAGATTCGCGAAGCAAGATGTGAAAATTGAGTAAACAGTTCAACAATTACCCGGTAGGGTTATGTTATAATGTGACCTCAGTACTAATTTGTAACCTGCATTTGCTCTACAACATTGCCAGCACAACATGTAAAGGTACTTACTATTACTGAAGCAAACTTCTTTATCAGATAGCATCAATGGTAAATTGCTTCAGTTTAAGTGTTTCGTTACAAAATGCTTATTCAGCAATATTTGTTTGGCGAAACACTGAGTTTTGTGAATAACATTTATCGGAGGACATATCTATTATGGCGACGAACCCGCTGGAGAAAAAAGAAGCCCTTGTACAAAGAGAAAAAGAGTTACATGAGGCTTTAGCTGATTACACACAAGCTTTACAATCGGCGCGTGCGCAAGTTCGGTATTATGAATCTGCTTTAGAAAAAACATTAACTGAGTTACATGATGTTCGGCAGGAGCGCAAATATTTGGCCGATTTAATTGAAGGGATGTGGAATGGTCCCACTGTGCGCAACGCTCCCAATTATTAAAAATGTTTGTTCCAGCCGAAGGGAAATAATGCCCTTCGGCTGTTTTATTTTTTAAGGAGCCGCTGGAGCCGCTTCCCACCACATTTGTTTTCCATCAGTTGTTAATTGAATGGTTCCCAGTTGATCCGTCCGTAAAACGGTTGCGCCAATATGCTGCGCCCGTTGCAACATCTCGGGATGGGGATGTCCAAAGCGATTGTCTCTTCCTGCCGAGACGATGATGATTTGTGGGTGCACAGCTTCTAAAAAAGCGGCGCTGCTGGAAGAGTTTGAGCCATGATGCCCTGCTTTATAAACGAGAGATTGTAAATTACGGCCGTTTGCCAACATTGTTTCTTCTGCTTTTTGTTCAGCATCCCCAGTAAACAAAAAAGAAAAATCATCATAGACCAAACGCATGGACACCGAATTTTCATTGCGTGCATTTGCCTCTAAAACGGGGCCGGGATGAAGTACATCGAGGGATACACCGTCAGCAATCTCAATCACTTCTCCAGCTAATGCGGGCCGAATCAGGACACCGTTTTCTTCCGCTGCCAAGAGCAAGGCATCATAAATGGGGGATTCTCCCAACCCCTCGCCATCCGTAATCAATGTATCGACATCGTACCGTTCCAGCACATCGACCAAGGCGGAGACATGGTCGGCATCGGGATGGGTAGCGATCACATAATCAATTGTTTTATCCCAAAAGGGGATTTGTTGCCCCAGCTGTTCATTGAGCACAGAAGGATAAAAGCCGCCATCGACTAAAATTTGGCGCCCAGATGGGGTTTGGATGAAGGTGGCATCTCCTTGGCCTACGTTCATAAAGGCAATATGTAGTTTGCCATCGGGCTGCGATCCGCCCCAACCAACAACCAATAATGCTGTAATCGCCGAAAATGTAAGGGCAAAGCGTTGTGTAAAGTTTTGCCGTAAACGTGCCCTCCAAATTTCCCGCTGCGTTGGCGATTGCAGTTGATAAAACGTTATGCCTGCGATCAGAAAATAGATCAAAATAATGATGGGCCATGAGATGTTTACAGAAACGGCCGCATATGGCAGTGAGGCAAAGATGCGTACGAGTTCGATGGTGTATGTTAAAAATAGCCAGGCGACATAGGCAAAAAGCTGTCCCAACAGCGGAGAAATCATTCCCAATAGTGTGGCCAGACCGCCCCAAATCATGACGGCTGGTTGTGCAGGTAAAATAAGCGCGTTGGCGACCAAGCTAATCAGGGAGAGTTGTTGAAAGTAACCGATCATTAAAGGGAGTGTCAAAATTTGGGCGGCAAGGGTGATAATAATCGCTTCGGTGATGATGCCCATGATCTTTTTTGTTGTGTGGCGATCAATCCGTCGCAGGAGTTGTTTTTCGGTCCATTGGGTGAGTGGGGTTGCAAAAAGCATAAGACTGAGGGTGGCGGCAAAGCTGAGTTGAAAGCCAACATCCCACAAGGTAAACGGCCGTATCAAGGTCATGATAAACGCGGCTAAAAAGAGAGAGGCAAATGCGTAGTTAGGTCGTCCCAGCCATCGCACCGCAATCAAATAAATGCCACCCATAATTGCGGCACGCACCACAGAGGCATCTGCCCCCACAAGGATGGTGTAGATGATAATACCGACGAGTGCAAAAATAACGGCCGTTTTGCGCGACAGCCAAGGATCCGCAATCCCAACCAAGATTGCAATCAAAATAGCGATGTTAAACCCAGAAATAGCGATAATATGAGTCATCCCTGTCATCCGAAAAGCTTCGGCCAAGTCTGGGGGAATGTTGTTGTCGTTGCCCAATAAAATGCCCGTGAGCAAGGCGGATTGAGGTGCGGGAAGCAGTTGTTCTATGGTCGATTGCGCATGATGCTTGAGTTTGAAGATGATTGTGTAAACGGGATTTCCTTCTTCCTCGGCAGTGATCTCGACAAAGGGGAGTTCCATGATACTGTACACATCTTGTCTGGCTAAATATGCTTTGTAGCTAAAATCGTTGTTTTCTGGCGGCGTTTCTAAACGGCCGTTTGCAGTTATACGCATACCATACTGTAGTTCTGGGTAACGAAAGGTGCGCATTTGCACTAGACCAGACACAGAAATGGCCGTGCCATCGCGTAAAACGATTTCTTCTGTGGCCACACGCACAAGAGTAAAGCGATCACGGACATCAGGCTCATCTACAATAACACCAGTAATGGTTACATCATTACTGTCGTTGTAATGGGCAATGTGGGATTCGTCGATGAGCGGAACGGCCGTAACGTGACGCGCACCAGCAAACCCCAATACGCTGCAACAAAGCAAAATGATGGACACCTTGTATTGCGAGCGAAAAAGAAATGCACCAATAACACCGATGATGCCAATACCAATCCACCCTGACATCGGCAAGTCAGTTACCGAGGCAAGCCATAATCCGAACAGCCAACATATTCCCAAATAAAGTAACAACATAACAAATAAAACCTCGCAGGATTCCACCAGCGTGTATAAAAAGTGCTATTCATTTTTACCAATACAAAACAAGTGTTGAGTATGATTGACGGGTTTGTTACAATCTTCTGGATGCGTAAGTACTATAGTAATGGATCAATGGAGAATAAAATATAATTTAAAGTAAACAATATGGTAGTTTATTTGTTCTCCAAAAAGTAAATTTTAATAGATTGATTGTTTTTAGCATCGTCCTGGAATTTACTTAAGTACATATCAATTTGAATTAAAACTTGAGCAACACAAGCACAGATAATAAATTATTTCATGACAGAATTCAATCCAAATAATTACCGTATTCTTGCTGTAGACGATAGCTTAACCACCTTGACCATGGTGGAAACCACTTTGCGAGAAGCTGGCTTTCAGGTAATGGTAGCTGAGTCTGGCGAAGATGCTTTAGACGTGATGAAACAACAGGGGTTGCCACATCTGGCTGTTGTTGACGTGAATATGCCTCTTGGGATTGATGGGTTTGAGCTTAGCGAAAAAATCCAACAATTTTGTGATTTGCCCATTATTATGCTGACAGCGCTAGATGAGGCAGAAATAATCATAGAAGCAATTGACAAATATGCTGAAGATTATATGACAAAACCATTCAGCAAAGGTGAACTGATTGCACGTGTACGCCGTGTGCTGCGTCGTATTGGTGGCTTTGCTTTTGAGTTAAAACAATATACAGAAGCAGATGAACATTTGTCCGTCAATTATGCAGAATCAATTGCGATACTGGATGGTGAAAAGGTAACATTAACGCCAACGGAAGCGAAATTGCTATATATTATGATGCGTTCAGCAGGACAAATTATTTCATCAGGTTTTATTATGCGACGATTGTGGCCACAGGATTTGAGTAATGCCACAGAAGATCGGTTACGAGTGTATATTCATCGCTTGCGGACAAAAGTTGAGCGAGATCCTTCGCACCCGCAGTATGTCCTGGCGCAACGTGGCAAGGGATATTCTTTTGGAGAGCCTAAGTAGTACCTAAGTACTAATAAAGCTTGGGAATTTTTCTTCTTATAATAGACAGAGTGTCCTGCTCTTTATGAAAGCGTCATCGTAAAAATTTATAAAGCGATAACTTGCTTTCATATTAGTAATTTACAAGCGTTTCCTTCAAATTGCGGTCGATGTTTGTAAATTATGTTTGGCAAATTTGCTCAGGTGCAGAATGTATAAAATTTATTTGGGAAGGGCGTGTTAAGTATGAATGAAACAGGCAAGATAGAGCATGTGATTTTGGCCGTTGATGATGATCCGTTTAATTTAAGAATTGTGAGCTTCGCGCTGCAGCAATCTGGATTTCGGGTGATGACGGCCCATTCGGGGGAAGAAGCGTTGACAGTTATTTCAAGGGAGGGGCTGCCCCATTTGGCAATAGTCGATATTCATATGCCGCCAGGCATGAGTGGCTTTGAATTTTGCCGAACGGTGCACCAATATAGCGATTTGCCCATTATTATGTTAACGGCCGTAACTGACGAAAATACTGTTGTGCAAGGGCTAGAAGAGCATGCTGAAGATTATATTGTGAAGCCATTTAATCCAGGGGAATTAGTTGCCAGAATCAATCGTGTCTTGAATCGTATGGGGGAATTTGCCTACGATCTGGAGCCAATTACACGGGTTGATGATCGCCTTTCTGTTGATTTCCCTGGGCGGCAAGCAATTGTTCATGGCAAACCTGTGTCCTTGACACCAACAGAAACGAAGCTCCTTTACATTTTGATGCGTGCTGCGGGCACAACCGTGAACACTGATTTTATTTTGCGTCGCTTGTGGCCCTTAGAACCAGCATATGAAGACCGTTTACATGTGCACATGCACCGCTTACGCCGCAAAATTGAAAATAAAGAAGATAAAACACAATCGCCATACATCGAGTCTGAACGGGGTATGGGGTATATCTTTAGAATAACAGAATTAGCAGCAGGCTAGTTCTATTCATAGTTTCGTCTGAAGAGGATGTTACCGTAACATCCTCTTTTTGTTTAGGCTCCTGCCAATGATTTCACTCGATGATATACGTGCAGCTTTGGCTGTGGAAAACTTTGATGTACTCGCTGCCCATCGCAGTATGGTACCGATGGCGCGCAACAATAAACGGCCGTCTAATCTTGAAGGTTCAGCGCGTGTTGGTGCTGTTTTGCTGCTTTTGTATTGCAAACAAGAGTCATTACACATTGTGCTCACACGGCGACGAGACGATCTCAATTCCCATGCAGGCCAAATTTCCTTCCCTGGCGGGCGCCGTGAGCCGCAGGAAACATTACCACAAACGGCTCTACGCGAGACAGAGGAAGAGATTGGGGTTTCGCCAACAGCTATTACGCTTTTAGGTACACTGACCGATATTTATATTCCGCCTTCGGATTATGAAGTGCATCCGTTTGTTGGTTGGTATCATAATGGCAAACGGCCGTCTTTTCAGCCAGCCGTCACTGAAGTAGCCGAAATCTTAGAAGTGCCTTTATCCCATTTATTAAATCCTACCACCCGCAAAACGGGTCCATGGGAGTTTCGGGGAATGAAGATTACCGTCCCTTATTATGATGTCGACGGGCATATGGTGTGGGGGGCAACGGCCGTTATGCTCAGTGAATTTTTAGGTCGTTTATCAGGCGTGCTTTCAAGATAACTATTAAACTCATCCTTAAAGCTATCGAATATTACTTTGCGTTTATTAACTTTTTTCATCGTTTTAATTTCCCAGACGCTGTTTTGGAATCCACGCCGTGGCTTGCTCCCGTTTTTGTTGTGGCTACCTAAATTATTGGCTGATGCGTTGTCTCCATTCATTGCTTTATGGAGCGGCTGTGTAAGCCTGCTTGGTGTAAAACGGTGTGATTGGATTTTGACGATTTTGGGGATGTGGGGAACGGCCGTTTCTCTCAAACATTTTGCCGCGATTACAAAACCGCATGACCAAAATTTTCCGCAGACATTTGGCCAAGCATGGCAAACAAATCTTCCTTCTAATATTCAATCTAAACTGGCAAAAAGGCGTTGGTTCCCAATCGTAAGGTTACAACCACATGGCCCCATTGAGTGGCACGTCGAATTTGGCAAAAATCCAGACACACCGGCTGATGAACGCCTCTACGCCGACATTATGCATCCTCCTAAAAATGTAAAACGCAGTGGATTGGCCCTTATTTACGTGCATGGTGGGGGATGGGCCTATGGCAAACGTAATATCAAAAAATTCCCCTACTTTCACCAACTTTCCCATCAAGGCCATTTGATTATGGACATTGATTACACACTGAACCCTAAAACATCGATGCAAGGCATGGTTAAGGATGTAAAACGAGCGATCATTTGGCTCAAGCTAAACGCCCAAAAATATCAGATCAATCCCGATAGAATTGTACTGGCCGGGCAATCAGCTGGTGCTCATTTGTCATTGTTGTCGGCATACACAGCAAATCATCCAGCGTTTCAACCAGAAAACACAACTGTCGACAGTTCGGTGCGTGCCGTTGTCTCATATTATGGCCCACCCAATATGCGGGCTTTGCATGACGACATTGAAGCCCGCTTTGGATCAATCTTCAACAGTAAAATTGGGCAGAGTTTACAACGACGAATTGGTGCGCAGCATACATTAACCAACGGGATTGCCGGTTTAATGGGCGGGACCGTTGCTGCAATACCCGAACAATATGATTTGCTGTCACCACTGCAGCATGTTAGCAAAAACGCACCACCAACAATGATTATTCATGGAACCCATGATCTGATGGTCGATTTTTGTGAGGCAGAACGTTTATATTTTACTTTGCGCGATCACGATGTCCCCGCAATTTTTATCCCTATGCCCAGCTGCAATCACAGTTTTGAATCTGTTTTGCCGCGTCTTTCACCATCTGCACAAACGGCCGCTTTTTACATGGAGCGATTCATTGCTTTAATGATTTAATGGCTAATTGCATAATTTGGGGTAAATTGGGGGTAATCTATGTAACTAAAACAAATTTACCATGTTTTAATTGAGTAGATTGCTTGCGTGAACGTGTGGATAAGTTTGGAAAATCAAAAACTTTTGTACTTTCACGACGATAAAATTTGATTTCCCATAGAGAATGAACAGTTGAAGGAGGAATTTCAATGCAAGTCAACGTAACCCAAGGCAAGATTCAAGAGTGTACGGCCGATACGATCATTGTCAACTTATTTGAGGATGTGACTAACCCTAGTGGGGCAACAGGGGCCATCGATCAAGCTCTCAACGGCATGATCAGTGATTTGATTGCCACGGGAGATATTTCAGGCAAAGCTGGTGAAGTTGGGATCTTTTTTCCGGGAGATAAAATACCAGCGAAACGTATTTTGGTGGCTGGCCTAGGAGCCCGCGATCAGTTTAATTTAGAAGGTGTCCGTCGTGCTGCGGGCCATGCGATCAATAAGGCAAAAAAGCATAAGGCAAAACATATTGCGACGATTGTGCATGGGGCAGGTGTTGCTGGTTTAGATGCAGAAGCGGCCGCGCAAGCGACGGCAGAAGGGTCTTTGCTTGCAGCTTATGCCTATGCGGCTCCCAAACAAACTGGAGATAATGATCATACCATCGAACGTTTGACGATTTTGGAGTTTGATGAAAAGAAGATTGAAGCGATACAACGGGGTGTAGATACGGCCGTATCCATTGCTGCCGGTGTGACCATTGCCCGCGATCTGGTGAATATGGCACCTAACATCGCGACGCCTACCAAAATGGCCAAAACCGCCAAGGCGATTGCCCATGATCATGGTCTAGACATCATCGTGGGAGGCCGACGTTGGGCAAAACGGCACGATATGGGGGCATTTTTAGCAGTAGCCAGAGGTGCAGGGGAGAAACCCAAATTCATTGTTTTAGAACATAACGGCGAACGTGATGATTTGGATACAGTGGTTCTTGTGGGTAAAGGGATTACCTTTGATACAGGTGGTATTTCAATTAAACCGACCCAAAACATGGGCGCTATGAAATCAGATATGGGTGGTGCTGCGGCTGTCTTAGGGGCGATGAAAGCGGTTGCTATGCTCAACTTACCCCTACGCGTGATTGGCATTACGCCGTGTACCGAAAATATGCCCGATGCCAACGCCTACCGTCCCGCTGATGTCATTACAGCCAGCAATGGTAAAACCATTGAAATTATCAGCACCGATGCCGAAGGGCGCATGGTGCTTGCCGATGGTTTAGTCTATGCTGAAAAATATAACCCCAATGCTGTCATCGATTTAGCGACCTTAACGGGTTCCTGTGTGGTCGCGCTGGGGAGTGGCATGGCTGCGGGCTTATTTAGCACAGATGATGCTTTGCGTGATCAACTTGTTGCGGCAGGTAGCGCTACCCATGAACGGGTTTGGCCTCTTCCCCTTTGGGATGATTATCAAAAAGCCATTCATTCTGATGTAGCCGATATGAAAAATAGTGGCGGTCGCTTTGGTGGTGTGGCTACTTCAGCCATTTTCCTAAAGCAGTTTACGAACTATCCGTGGGTACATCTAGATATTGCGGGCATGGCTCTTAGCGAAAAAGATGCAGCGTATACGCCAAGAGGCGGTACTGGCTATGGTGTGCGTCTTTTGGTTGAATTCCTCCGTAATTGGAACCGTTAATTCGAGACCGCCAGGTTTTGTAAACCTTGGCGGTCTACAAACGCTCAAATTAGGTAATGACAGTTTCTCACTCCCCCTTTATAATCTAACCGAAAGTGAACTCATTATCTGATTAAAACAAATTGCTATGAGTCAAAGCTCCCCAAAAGCGACTGTTTCCCAAAAAGAAAAGAATTTATCTGATCCTGCGCTGTTTTTCATAGAAACCAATAAGCTGATGGCTGTGCGCTAGCGGCTGTGCAAAAGGAGATTGAAATGTCTGTTCCAACACCTCCCCTTACCCTTGGCATTGAAGAAGAGTATCAAATCGTCGATCCGAAAAGTCGAAATTTACAGGCGTATATTACTGAACTGCTGTCGAAAGATCAGGAACGGCCGTCTAAGTTAGACCTCAAACCGGAATTTATGCAGTCTCAAGTTGAAGTAGGCAGCCATGTGTGTCGCAACGTCAAAGAAGTGCGCGCCGAGGTCGTGCGCTTGCGCCGCGCCGTTATTGAGATGGCCGAAGAAAATGGCGTGGCTATTGCGGCTGCTTCCACCCATCCTTTTGCCAATTGGTCAGAGCAAGCGATTACAGATGGAGCCCGCTATCGCGAACTGCTTGACGATTTGCAAGGGGTTGCCAAACGCCTTCTCATTTTTGGGATGCACGTTCATGTTGGCTTTGGCGAGGATAAAGAGTCGAAGAATTTAATGATTGAGATCATGAATCAATCACGTTACTTTATCCCCCATTTATTAGCACTTTCTACCAGTTCCCCTTTCTGGCATGGGGAAAATACAGGATTGAAATCCTACCGCAGCGTTATTTTTGAAACACTACCCCGCACGGGCATTCCGCACTCATTTACATCTTGGGATGAGTATAAAAATTATGAGAAAACATTAGGAATGGTAGGCGCTTTTGGTAAAGCAGATACACATGCCAAAATTTGGTGGGACATACGGCCACATCCCATCTTCGACACTTTGGAATTCCGTATTACCGATATTTGTACCAAGATTGATGAAGCGGTATGTATTGCTGCCCTCTTCCAGGCCATTTGCGCCAAGCTGATTAAACTGCGTAAGCAAAACATGTCGTGGCGTCAATACCGGCACATGCACATTACAGAAAATAAATGGCGTGCAGTGCGGTATGGAGTAGAAGGTGAACTGATTGATTTTGGCATTGAAAAAGCGGTACCGTTCCACTTTTTGGCGGAGGAGTTGTTGGAATTGGTAGATGATGTTGTTGATGACCTGGGCAGCCGCGACGAAGTTGAGTATGTGCGTACCATCCTTAAAGAAGGCACAAGTGCAGATAGGCAAATTCGAGTTTATCAGCAAAATGGGGGAGAGGAAAATAGTGAAGATGCGTTGAAAGCGGTTGTCGATAATTTGATTGCGGAGACAAAGCTGGGGATTTAGACACCTCTATGAAAATTGAATACAATAAACTTGTACGAGACTGAATTCCTGAGATTATTGCTGCACAGAGGAAACATTTTGCAACGGCCGTTTATGATGACCACACCTACCTGCAAGCCTTAAAACAAAAGGTACTCGAAGAAGCAACCGAAGTTGTCGAAGCTGAATCTGATGAGAAGTTGATCAAGGAAGTTAGTGATTTATACGAGGTGCTCGATGCACTCTTGGTTGCGTCTAGTATTTCCAAAGAGGATGTGTTTTCAATTCAGGAAGAACAACGAAATCGGCGCGGTGGCTTTGCAAGTAAAGTAGGATTGTTGTGGGTAGAGGATTAGGGAGACCCTAAAATTAAACCAAAGAAAATATCAATTTTTACAGGTAAGAAGAAGTTATGACAAAGCATAAGAGAAGAAAAGTAAAAGCAAAAGGGAAACGGCCGTCTAATAAACAAATTAGAGAGCTCATTATTGCGATGGAAATGTATAAGGATGGCAATATTGCCCTTGCTCGCCAAGAACTATTGCGGCTTATACAACAATCTCCCCGCAGTAAACCGATTTTGCTTGCCATTCTTGAGGTGAGTGAGGAAACAAAGGATTGGAATACTTATGCATATTATGCTGAAAGGTTGTTGCCCTTAGAACGAGGAGAAGACCAAGTAGAGACACGTAACAATCTCATTTATGCGTACATTGAATTGGTCTATCCTGCGTTAGCATGGCAACATTCACAGATATTGGCCCACGAATCAAAGGCACTCGCACCCCAAATTGTTGAGCAAGCCAAACGTTTTATCGAAGCAATTGAGCCGATATTGTTGCAAGAAGCAGATGATGTCTTGGATTTAAAAGAGTTCTCTCGGGAGGAAAAATTTGAATTGCTCATTTTACATGATCGTGTCCGATTTTTGACGATAAGCATGCATCCAGAAGAGGCTGTAGCGGTAGGGGAGCAATTTTTAGCGCAAGTTCCTGGTTTTATTCCTGTCCTCAATAATGCAAGCCTGTCCCAATTTTTAATGGGCAATAGTGAAGAGGCCATAAAGCTAGCTGAAGATGTGCTTGTTGAAGATCCTGAGAATTTTCATGCGTTGGCTAATTTGGTACGCTTTTCCTTTTTAAGGGCACGATTTGATGAGGCACAAGCTTATGCGCAAACATTGCAAACGGTTAGCAACAATAGCCCTGATTTAGAAGTAAAACAAGGAGAAGCGTTTGCCTTTTTAGGGGATGATGCGCAAGTTTGGGCAGCTTATGAACGAGCCAAAGAGAAACACACTGTGCTGTCACCCGTGCTGTTGCACTGTGCGGCCGTTGCTGCTTATCGTTTGGACGATGAAAAGAGTGCATGGAAGTTATGGCGAGAAGCTACAAAATTAAATCCTTCGTTTGATTTGGCTCAGGAATGCCTAGAGGAGAAAAAATTATCTGTCGGTGAACGAGAAATTCCTTGGTATTGGCCTTTTCAATATTGGTTCCCACAAGATATTGGGCAGGTTTTGCAAAAACATTTAGGTAAGAATGTTCATCGTATGAGCGGGAAACAGATTGAAAGAGGGATGCGATCTTTTGTAGCAGAACGGCCGTATCTCATCAAACTGTTCCCACATATGCTCGAACGAGGGGATCGACAAACGCGTGAATTTGCCCTGAACATGATTCGGATGCTGGAAACACAAGAAGCGGCACAAATTTGTTACGATTTCGCCCAAAGCCATTTTGGCTCTGATGACATACGCATGGAAGCGATACAATACATTACCGAAAATCATGCAGCCATGCTGCCCGAAGACAAAATGGTTTCCATGTGGGTAAATGGCAAACAAACTGAGTTGTTCATGCTGGGCTTTGAAATTACAGAAGAGCCAGAAGGATTTGAAGGTGTTCCTGACGAGGTTTTGGATAAGAATGAAGAAGTGTATGATTTATTGATGGCGCGTAAGGCGGATGCTGCTGAGCCGATTTTGCAAGAAATTATTGCCGAAGCACCTGAATTTTACACAGCGTACAATCACCTAGCTATGGTTTATGAAATGCAAGGTCGCTCAGAAGAAGCTGAGGCGTTGGTTAAGGACACCCATGCTCGCTTCCCCGATTATTTCTTTGCGCGGATTGGGTTGGCACGCATGAAAACGCGTGATGGAGAAGTTGAGGAAGCAAAAGAACTACTAAAACCATTGCTCATTCGGCAAAAACTGCATATCAGTGAATTCAGGGCGTTGGCCCAAGCTCAAATGGATATTGCCTTAGCTGAAAATCAAAAAGAGGGGGCGCGCTCTTGGCTGGCAATGTGGCAACAAATAGAGCCTGACCATCCTGACATCGCCAAATGGGAAAGCCGTGTTGAAAATGATGAACGAACCATGTTGCAAAATTTGATCAATTTAATGAAGCGTTCAGACAAGAAAGGGAATTAATAACGCTAAGCAAATAAGTGCCTATTAGCAATTGCAGGCTAACGTCTATAAAACGTACGTTTCATTATAGAAACGGCCGTTATTCATGACCACACCGACCTGCAATATGTTTGTGTTAGGCAGTAATATAAGGTGCTGCTAAATCTTCATTATTGATAACTAATGTTGCATACTTTTGCGGATGACATTCGCGTAAATAGAGCTTTTGCCCTTCCATATAACGATAGTTTTCGGGTGCTTGTGGGTCTGGTGATCCACCGCCTCGCTGCGCCATTCGTGGGATGGAAACGTCAAAATCCACTTGAAGAAAGATAGAGAAGTCCCAAACCATTCGAAGCTCAGGTCGGTGCAAAAAGATGCCATCAAAAATCAAGATCGAATTGGGCATAGCTTGTCTTGCAGGCATTGCGACGGGTGAATTTAACTTATGGTCGAAAATTGCGGTGCGGTATTGGCCTGAACCGTTGGGGGATAAGGGATCAAGCAACACTTCTTTTAACTGTGGGTAGTTATAGGAATCACGAAAATACCCTTCTGGTGACGTTTGCCCCAAGCGATACCGCACCACTTTGGGGTTATGGAATGAATCGACTGAGGCTTGTATGATTGGCCTTTTGGTGCCCGCTAAAACATGTGTCAGTTCATTGGCAAAAAAAGTTTTCCCTGATCCATCTACCCCATCTATTCCAACTCGAATAGTATGATCCGCTGGTAGTTCTAGAATGTGTTTGGCGACATGATTTAAGAGGTTTTGACGTTCAAACATGGTTGGTGATATGTTCAGCCGAGACTAGTAAAC
>JBNKHS010000032.1:0-18374 GCA_050290485.1 Promineifilaceae bacterium (SeqCode)
CCCTACCTCATTAAATAACTTTAAGTATTATCAATTCTACATTTACTAAAACAATAAAATTTACAAAGACCTCTAATTTTAGTTAGAGGTCTTTGTGTTTTTGAGGTTTAACGAAAGGTGTATCGTTTACAAAAAAGTTTACTTGACATATAATCTTGTCATTATACGCATTCTGTTTCAATTATCCTTGCTATGACAAATTCTCCTTTGCAAAACGAGGAACAACCGCCAGTTGATTTGCGCAAGTTGTTGCGCGCGTTGAATGATTCATTTAATTTGGATGAATTACAAGACCTTTGTTTTGAGTTGCAAGTTGACATTGACAACTTAGAAGGTGGTACAAAACATCAAAAAGCACGCAGTTTAATTCAACAGTTTCATCGCCGCAATCGAGTCAACGTGTTGGTTGCTGTTTTCCAAGAAATGCGTCCAGAAGTCACTATCGCAGAGATTGTAGTAGATGACACAGACGAAGACCCAACAGAAGGCTCTATCACCTTACCCCCACTATCCGAAACACAATCAAAAGATAAGTCAGACACGCTCATTGTCAGCAAAAGTATCACTGCTTTAGTACGTTTAATGTCCAGACCCGATATGCGGGCGGCAGTTGTTGCCTTTCAGACGGACTTTGAAGCGGCTTCTGAGCAGATCGATTTGATGAATGATTACAAATTGGCTCATGATCTCTTTCAGGAGTTGGAAAATCGATACAATCTGATCAATAATGATCTTAAACGGTTGCCCGGTGATGATTATGCATGGGATAGCATTGCCATTAATGAGCCTGAACTGCAAGGTAAGATTAAAGATTTACAACAGCTAGCCAGAAGCAAAACGTTTGAAAGTGAAGATGCACGTTGGCGTACACAGCTAGAAACAGTTAGTGAGCGCATTCGCACGGGCACAGAAGAGTTTGATTATGATGCTTTGCGTAAAGGGGTTAATCTCCTCTATCGTATCCTCAATCGTTACCCATCACGCATTAACGCACAGCTTGTTTCTACAGCAAGTCAAATTCGTCTCGACAGCTTAGAAGAAGCAATGACGACAATTTATAACAATCTCATTGAAGAAACCGCGATTAGTTTAGATCATCTTATTTTGGATGAAGTGCAAAACGGGTTTCTTGTGTTGGGTGGGCTCGATGAACGACTAAGAGAGTTGGTTAAAGAACACAACGCATGGCAAGAAATTGATGATGAAGTACGGCGGGTTAAATCAAGCATTGGTATTGGCACTGAAGAGTTAGAAGATGCCTGGTTTGACTTAGAACCTATGACCCGTGACATTACAAATGGCTCCACGGAAGATTGGGCTGTTTCCCTCGCTCAGGTAACAGATACATTAGATCAAGCCATCGCTGATCAAGGTACAGTGACTGTTAGACGAACATTTTTACGTTTCCAAAGTCAAATCGGACGCCGCTTCCGACAAGTCGATTTAGAATTATTAACTTTGTGCCAAGAATTGCAACGCATTGGTGAATCTTTGGACATTGTTTTAAGGCAATTTTAGATATGAGTGAAGAACAACAAGATCAAGAAGTTATTCCTTTTATGTCGTTCCTCTCTTTTCGGGATACGCACCGAGAGTTGCTTAAGCAGCGGCGTGGGTTTGAAAAAGGTAATGAGCCAGACCAGTTTTGGCAGGATGTTTATGAGTTTCTTGAACGTGGTGAAGCTGCCGGTCAGTTTTTGGACAATGATGAAGATCGCGATGCGGCACAAAATCTGTTAGATTACTGGCAAAATCAACTATTCCATGCAGCTAAGGACACACCAGATGCATTTTTGCAAGAGTTTAATCCCTTACTACAGCCAGAGATTCCAGATGATCGCTGCCCTTACATTGGCTTAAATGCATTTGATGGCTCAAATGAGCATCTGTTTTACGGCCGTTCCCAACTGATCAACGATATTTTAAACCATATTATGGTCAGCCGCTTAGTTGCGGCCATCGGACCGTCTGGTAGTGGGAAATCTTCCGTTATTCTTGCAGGTGTCTTGCCCCGCCTAAAAGAAGGCCGTTTACCAGACAGTGCCAGCTGGCGCTATTATCCAACGATGGTGCCAGGATCGACACCGCTGACTCGCCTGGCCCGCCTCCTGCAACCCGAAGGTGTAGATACAGAAGAATGGGTAGTCGATAATATTCAGCAGTTCCACGAAAATCACGAACACCTTGCCTATCTTGTTGATGAAGGGGGCTTTCAACCCGGTGTTTTAGTCATCGATCAATTTGAAGAGACATTTACACTTTGCCATGATGAAGCAGAGAGAGACGCTTTCTTGCAAAACCTACTTAACCTTATCCGCGCACAATCGGCACGGCATGTGGTATTGCTTACTATGCGGGTAGATTACGAAAGCTATCTCAACAAAGCCCCCCTATTCCACTCCCTTTTTGAGCAAGGTCAGGTGCGGGTAAATGCGATGAACAGTGGGGAACTACATGAAGCCATTGAAAAGCCAGCCGAGGCTGTTGGCCTAAAATTCCAAGATGGTCTCGTTGATGCCTTAGTACGTGAAATCGTAGGGGAACCTGCTGCCTTACCTTTGTTGCAATTTACATTGCTTCAATTATGGGATGCGCGTGAAAGAAATCGCGTGACGTGGGAAGCGTATCGTCGTCTAGGCGGCGTTACAGAAGCACTAGCCAATACAGCAGACCGCATTTATAAGGAAATGCTGCCCGAAGATCAGGTAACAACAAAACGCGTCTTACTCCGCTTAGTAACGCCTGATGGGTTGGAGTTTACGCGACGGCGTGTTCCGCGGCGCTTTCTCTATTCTGATGAGGCCAATGATCGCGTTGATCGTGTACTTGAACGTTGGACGGATGCACGCTTGCTGCATGTTTCCAAGGGACAAATCGCTGAGGATGATCAAATTGAGGTGGCCCATGAAGCGTTGGTGCGCAATTGGCCTCGTTTTGTTGAATGGTTAGAAGATGAACGCATCGCTTTGCGCAATCGGCTGCGATTAGGACGCCAAGCAGAAGATTGGGATGTTCGCGGGCGCGATTCATCATTGTTGATTCGTGGGGCTTTACTGGCTGAGGCATTGGAGTATCGTGATTTATCGCCATTAGAAAAGGAATTTCTCGAACAAAGCCAGGCAGCAATTGAAGCTGAAACAGCAGAAAAGGAAGCTGCACGACAACGAGAGTTGGAACAAGCACAGCAACTAGCCCGTGAACAAACACAACGAGCAGAAGCAGAAGCCAAGGCAGCCAGACGATTACGCCAATTTAATATTGTGCTTCTTGTCCTTCTGTTTGCTGTTGTGTTTATTGTCATTGGCTGGAATTATCTGTCTAACCAACGTACAAGAGCGGAACTAGACGCTTACTATGCGCAAGAAACGGCCGTTTCTGCCAACATGGAAGCAACTTCTGTCGCTGAAATTGTCGATGCAACAGCAACAGAAGCATTTAATGAACGGGCAACCAGTCAAGCTGTGGCAACTGGCCAAAAAATTGTAAATGCCAATGCGACCTCAACCGCAATTTATAATGCAAACGCCACACAACAAGCAGATCTCGTTGCTACCCAAACCGCAATTGCAGAAGATTTTGTTGAACCAACAAGCTCTGAATCGGATTCTTCCAGTGTGCCCGAGCCCACGCAAACGCCAGATCCTGTACAAATCATGCTCCAACTCTCATTAGATGCGCAACTAAAGGCACGGATTCGCGACAGAGACAATATGCCCATGTATTACATTACCGGGCAAGATTTTGAAATGGGTTACGATGGAAGCAACAACTTAGAAGAACAACCTGCGCATTTGGTCGCGGTAGAAGATTTCTATTTAGATAAATATGAAGTTAGCGTTGGCCAATATGCAGATTTCTTAAACGCAATTGGCGGATATCGCGAAACATGTGACGGTGAAGATTGTACAAAAACGCTTCTCGAAACAGGATACTCATACATTCTAAATAATTTAGGTGTGTATGCGCCTCAACCAGGAGCCGAAAACTTCCCCGTGAATTGGGTCAGCTGGTATGGAGCGGCGGCTTATTGTGATTGGGTTGGAATGCGATTACCGACAGAAGCCGAATGGGAGTATGCGGCGCGAGGCATAGACGGCCGTTTATATCCATGGGGTGATAGCGATCCGATTCCAAACGTGAATGCTTCATTTGATTACACTCTTTCACAAACAAACTTCTCCAGAGCCCTCAAACCAATTGACGAAATGCATGATGGGGCCAGTGCTTTTGGCATTTATAATATGTCTGGCAATGTCATGGAGTGGGTGCAAGATTATTACGACGCTGATATTTACCGTCAAAGCAATCGAACCAGCGAACCCAATTTGATCGAAAGTGACACCAATGTGTTACGCGGTGGCGCCTGGTACAATTCAGCCGAAGAAATCCGTACAACCACCCGGTTCAACATCGATCCTGCATTACCTTTTAATTTAAACAATGCTAGCCTCATTTATTCAGGGGTTGGCTTCCGTTGTGCAGATGACACTGATTAAACATCTGTTCACAATACAGATCCAAGATTACAAAATGATAGTGGGCTAAACTCATCCTTTCTTCAATAAGTTTCATCCCCACTACCAGTAGTGGACAGATTTCAAATCGTTTGTAGCATCACAGACCCCCATCAACTTATCAAGTTTGTTAAGGTTTGCAAATGCCAAATTTTGAACCATATCCATCTCTAAAAGCATTGCGAGACGAGCATCGTATATTGCTGCAACAAAGGCGTTCAGATAGTGATTCCGCCGCAGTCATCGAAGCAATCACGACCTTTATCCAACGAGGCACACAAACAGGCGTGTTGCTTGCTTCCGAATCGGATAGGTTCGATGCTCAAAATGTTTTGGATTTTTGGGAAAATGAGTTACACCATCTACAACGTGCAGCTCCAGAATCAACATTAGTAGAGTACGACCCCTCCCAAGCGCCAGAATTAGACGATTCATTGTCCCCTTATGTAGGTCTCGATGCGTTTAATGCTGAAAATCGCGATCTTTTTTACGGCCGTTCTCAACTAATTGAGGTCATGATTGAACATTTGCAAACCAATCGTTTTTTGGCCATTTCAGGACCCTCGGGAAGTGGGAAATCCTCTATTGCCCAAGCAGGACTACTGCCCGAACTTAAACAAAACGGGATAGAAAACAGCAACCAATGGCATTACTTTCCTCGTGTCGTGCCTGGGTTTAATCCCTTACTTAACCTTGCCCAAGCATTGCAACCAAAAAACAGTTCCTCTGACTGGGCAACAAAACTGGCGTCCTCTTTGGCGTCAGACCCTACCGTCCTTGGCAATGCGATTAATGAGTTATCTACAAATACGGCCGTTTTATATATTGACCAATTTGAAGAACTTTTTACCCTTGACGTCGCACTTGAAGTACGACAAGCGTATTTTGATAACCTCCTCCATCTTCTTGCAGACGAAAACAAAGCGCACCGTCTTATCCTGACAATGCGATCAGACTTTGAAACGCGCCTTGCACCTACAGAGCAGTTTCAACTCGCTTACCAACATGCTCAAATAACCGTCAATGCCATGACGGCAAAAGAGTTGCATGAAGTCATTGTCCAGCCGGCCAATCAAGTTGGACTCCAATTTGAAGATGGTATTGCCGATCAACTCGTGCGTGATGTCTTAGGTGAGCCAAGTGCTCTACCTCTTTTGCAATTTGCACTCTTAACGCTGTGGAAACATCGCGACAAAAACCGCATTACGTGGGAAGTGTATCGTGAGGTCGGTGGAGCACAAGTCGCGTTGGCGCAAAGCGCTGATCGTCTATTTGAAAGTATCGGACCTAAAGCCCAACGTGCTTTAAAACATATCTTCCTGCAGCTAATACGGCCGTTACCGGGATTAGAAGTCACGCGTCAACCCGTCACGCGTCAACAGCTTCATTCCCCTGAACAAGACAACGCCATCATTGACTCCGTCCTAGATGAGTTAGAACAAGCCAATTTGGTGCACATTACAACAAGAACAGACAGCACCGATGACCATATAGAAGTGACTCATGAGGCCCTTGTACGTAGTTGGCCGCGCCTTGCAAGCTGGTTAGAGGAAGCTCGCGTTGAACAACGCAAAAGGTTACGGCTTACCAGCATGGCGCAACAATGGGACGCTCTAAATCGCGATCCGAGCGCCTTATTACGTGGTCTCGTTTTACAAGAAGCACAACAATACCATGATTTAGACACATTAGAGACCACCTTTTTACAAGCAAGTCTAACGGAAGCTAACCGAGAAGCAGAAGAAGCAGAAGCAGAGCGACAGCAAGAGCTAAAGACGGTTCGGCGCAACAATCGACGCCTAATTTTACTAACATTACTACTTCTCTTCTTTTTTGGATCAGCCATGATCTTTGCAGTTATTGCCCGAATGGGACTAACTGCCGCCCAAGAAAATGCCCAAAAAGCGCAAATAGCACAAGCAACTGCAGAATCCGCCCAGGCCGATGCTGAACAAAATGCCAACGCTGCGGCCACCGCTCAAGCCGAAGCAGATACACAACGGTCAGCGGCAATCATCGATCGTGATGCCGCTGAACAAAGTGCCGAATTGGCTGAAGCTGCAAAACAGGATGCAGAAATAGAACGGGAAAACGCTGAAGTTGCCCAAGCAGAAGCAGAAGCCAATGCGCGACAATCTTTAGCTCGGGAGCTCAGTTCTCAAGCGATTGCGCAACTTGAAAGTGATCCCACACTCGCTTTGCTGCTTGCCGTCGAAGGTGCTTACATCCCCTTATCGGCCAGTGAGTTTGTACCTCTTGAAATTACAGATGCTTTATATCGTGCCCTAGAAGCATCACAATTGCAACGCACGTTACCAGGCCACGCCAACCGTATTACGGCCGTATCTATTCTCCCCCCAACCACCGAAAATAACGGCCGTATCTTAACTAGCAGCTTAGATGGTACAGCCAAAATATGGGACGCTACTACCGGTCAAGAAATCGCAACACTCCGCGATCATGCGGCTGGTATTGTTGATTTAGCAGTCAATTTAGAAAACAATTTAATAGCTACAGGCAGCGACGATGGGTTAATCAATCTCTACAATCTCGACGCCTTAACCCTCAAAAATCAATATGCCAGCGATACAAATTCAGCAGTAAAAGCGATTGCCCTGTCTCCCACAGGTGAACTGCTCGCTGGGGCATTTGCCGGGCCGCTCGTTATCGTCTGGGACATCGTTGGTAATAATCCACCTTATTTTTTATTTGATCTACAAGGTGAAGTTAATGATCTGACCTTTAGTCCTGATGGCACATTGCTCACCATTGCCGGAGCAGATGGCATCATCTCCATTGTCGATGCCCAAACAGGTGTCCCCATCGACGGACAGGCACAGCTAGATGCCAGCGGAAATATAATTCCCGTATCGGCCATTGCTTATAACCCGGATGGCACCTTATTGGCGGCTGTACTGCAAAACAATACGGTTCGCATTCTTGAAAATCAAGGGAATGGATTAACACAACTGACTACAATTCCGGGGCAAACACGGTTTACAAGTGTGGCCTTTAACCCCAAAAACGCTAATCTTGTTACTGGCAGTGCCGACAATACAGCAAAAGTGTGGAATAGCGAAACCGGTGAGTTAATTTACACACTTTCCGGACACAATGGAGAAGTCTCTGCGGTGGCCTATAGTGAAGATGGCAGTGAGATCATCACGGGTAGTCAGGATTCTGTGGCTCGCCTGTGGCGCACAGGAACTGGAACAGAGCCAATTACCCTATCAGGGCATAATGGGACCTTAAACACAATTAGCTACAACAACAGTGGCACACAAATTGCCACAGGAAGCGATGATAATTCCGTCATTGTGTGGAACCCTGAAAATGGAGCTATCTTGCACAAATTGACGCGTCATGACGGCAAGGTCAATGCCGTCACCTTTGATCCTACTGATCAATATATTGCCACCGCCAGTGAAGATCAGATCGTACGTCTTTTTGATGTGCAAAGTGAAGAAATCATTACCGTGTTCCGTCATGAAAGCCCGGTGCGTACTTTAACTTTTTCGCCTACAGGCGATGTCCTCATCTCTGGCGGCAATGATGGCTTACTTAAGATTTGGGATACGGCTACGCAATCTAATTTAGAGACGATTTCAATAGATGGCCCGATCCGTGACCTGGCGTACCATCCTACGGAAGCAGTGATTGCGGTTGCCTCGGATACGGCCGTATTCATCTGGGATTTAGTCGATTTAGAATTGCAACAGGTAATACCCTTAGAAAATGGCATCCTCACCCAAATTGCTTTCAACCATGCGGGCAACATGCTGGCAACTGCACAAAACAGCGGCATTGTTACCTTGTGGGATTATCCTTCAAACGAACCGTTACGGACGTTAATTGGGCATAATGGGTCGGTAACAGATGTGGCCTTTGGACCAAACGATGACATTTTAGCTACGGCGGGTGCGGATCGCACCTCTCGTATTTGGGATTTAGAATCTGGTGCAAATATTCGCATTGTACGCGGACATACCGGAACAGTAACGGCCGTTTCCTTTAATCCAGATGCAAATGAGTTACACCTTGCGACCGCAAGCAGTGATGGTAACGCCCAAATTACCCCCCTCACACAAACAGAAGCACTGTTTGTACAAGCATGGGCGCTTTTAGAACGGCCGTTAACCACCGCCGAATGCTTACAATATCATCACACAGAGCCTTGCATTACATCCAACATTGAGCAAGCCTCCCCCATCACTCCTTAAACCAAACGTTTCTTTTAGTGGCCAACAAATCTTGATAGCAAAACCATAGGAAGATTGGCTCTTTATTTTAAGGATTGCTTTGTTTTACAATAAATACAACATCTGATAGATACAGCTATTTACAATTTTAGTAAGAATCCTCCTGTACACTTGTTGACGGGAAGAGGGATTGTCCTCAGATACATCGCTATAAATGTATCTGAGGGCACTCAGAATAAAGTGATTATTATTAACTAGAACAATATTCACGGGTAATTGACTTTATATTTTCCCGTTGGCCAGTAAAATACTTCTTGATTCCGCTGTATCGATCAAAAATACTTCAACTTTGTGCCGTAGGTTCGAGGATTGAGGGAAGCGTGAATAAGAGAAAGAAATAGATGACGAAAGACCCTGCTATCAGCCAAACAGCATTCCTACGAGAAGACACAACTACAGAGTTAGACAGTTCTGTCACCTACCAACCTATCCCAGAGCGTACATCTTTTTCACCAAATGAAGAAGTACCTGTATGGCGCCTTTATTTTGAAGTGCTCTCCGATGAAAAAGCAAATTTTGGGCTAGACATCAATGGCGAGATTCATTTTGGACGCAGTCTTGATGCTGCAAATGTATTTGATCTTTCTCCATTCGGAGCCGAATCATTAGGTGTTTCCCGTCGTCATATGGCTTTTCGCCCTAACCCATCCAATCTTTATGTTTTTGACTTAGGAAGTACAAACGGCACACTGCGTAACGGCCGTTCCATTGGGGTCAACACACCTTACTCCTTAGCAGATGGTGATATTCTCACATTAGGCAATCTCAATTTAAGGGCACACATTCTTGGACGCCCATTCATTCAAACAACACCGCTCGATCAAGGGTTAGATCTTGTTGATGCGCTGTCTCAAATCGCTAAGTCGATCACAGGACAATTGCGCCTCGAAGAAGTACTCAACCAAGTTGCGGCGACAGCTATGTCGCTTACCGCAGCTGGAGAAACGAGTATTTGGCTTGTTGATGAAGCCAGTGGCGATCTCTTTCTCGAAGCACAACGCGGTATTGATGATACGAAGTTACGCCGTAACCGCATTGCAATTACAGAAGACACCCCTGCTGCTCGTGTTCTCAAAACAGGGCAACCCATGCGGCAAAGCAACCAACCCGGCAATGATCATCTGCAACTCATGACCGGCTATTTTGTTGAAGCTTTGGCCCATGTCCCTATTTCGCTTGGTGGCGTGACCTTTGGCGTTTTAGCAGCAGCCCATCGTGAACCAGGTAAACAGTTTGATAAACGTGACGAAAAACTGTTGAGTGCGATTGCTGAATTTGCGGCAATTGCGATTCAAAATGCACGTCTCTATGAAGCAACAGATGAAGCTTTGGCTCGACGGGTTAAAGAGCTTTCTGTGTTAAACGAAGTATCCAGAACAATCACGGCGTCCCTGGACCTGCATCAAGTTTATGAAGTTCTCGTACAGCAAGTCAATTACCATTGGCCTGTTGAAGCAGTCAATATCTACTTGTTTGATGAATGGCAAAAGAAATTACGGCCTTTGCTTTCACGCACTGGGCATACAGCTTTTCCACTTAACCAGGGTATTATTGGGCAAACAGCAGATAGTCGTAAAATTTTTGTGGTTAACAATCCGGCAACTCATGCCGATTATCACAGTAGTATCGACGATTTGAACGGGAAACAACCGCAATCAATGGCTTGTGCTCCACTCATCGTAAAAGACTATGTCGTTGGCGTTTTGGTTCTTTATAACAAACGAAACGGTGCATTTACAGATGAAGATATTCACCGTTTAGAAGCATTTGCCTATCCTATTGCAACTGCTATCGAAAATGCACGGTTATATGAAGATTCGGAACGACAACGCGCCGCCATTCAAGCAACAGCACACACTTTGTCTGAACCGATTATTATCTTAGACGAAAATGGCAATATGCTTGTCAGTAATGATGCCGCAAATCAGTTGCTAGAATTGAGTATGTCCCAGCTATTTGACGCCATTAGCCGCAGCGTTGGCCGTACGGCTGAAGTCACAATTGGAGAAGAAACCTATTTATCTACCACCGAGCATGTTCCCGATGTCGGTACGATTATTGTGATGCAAGACATCACTTACGTGAAACAACTAGAAAAAGATCGGTCTGAATTTATGCACATGCTTTCTCATGACCTCAAAAATCCATTAACGGCCGTTACTGGATGGGCAGCTTTGTTACGTAGGACCGTTACCTTAGATGAAAAAAGCGAGCGCTATCTCAATGAAGTAGATCAAGCAGCAGACAGAATGCTGGTTATGATCAACCAGTTGCTAGACACCGTCAGCCAAGATGAGTTGATTCAATTGCATAAGCAGCCTTGTGATTTGGAAAACATCATTAAAAACATCATCAATGATGTTACGGGAGCTGCTATTCATAAATCCATCAAACTGCACAAAGATCAGATCGGACAACCCTATCTAATTGAAGCAGATGAAACACGCCTTTATCATATGGTACTCAATCTGGTTGACAATGCAATCAAATATTCTCCCAACAATACCAACGTTTATATCAACACCCTATACACACCTGAACATATAAAAATTCAAGTACAAGATGAAGGTGCCGGTATCCCCGAAAAAGATCTACCTCGCGTTTTCGATAAATATTACAGAGGTATTCAAGAAGGTTTAAGTAAGTCGGGTTCTGGTGTAGGTTTAGCTGCTGTCAAAAACATCGTTGATGCCCATGGCGGGCACATCTATGCAAAAAACGGCAAGGGTTCGGGCGCAATTTTCACCATTGAGCTTCCGGGGGAACTTCGTTTAAATACCCCTTCAGAATTAACCAAATAACCATTAAGGTGCCAACATCGCACAACGAAAACCCAAATTTGCCTGTATCACAGCAGGGTCAAAGGAACCCCGTGCTGAAACATGCACTTCATCTTCTGCTGTTAGCCAAGATCCCCCGCGAAACACTTTGAAATCCCCTTCCGGTGGCCCCATCGGATTTGTATCTGTACTACCCTCGTAGTAACGCGAGTCATACCAATCGTTTACCCATTCCATGACATTGCCGCTCATATCATAAGCGCCTATTGCTGAACGGCCGTCTGGATAGCTGCCAACGGGGGCTGTATCTCTATGTCCATCATCCCAATTAGGATCACCGCTGGGGCAATTGCTGTCACAAAAATTTAGCTTTGTACCATCAAAGGCATCTCCCCATGGATACCGGAAGATAAGAGCCTGCGTAGGGTCAAATCCTGCCGCCATCTCCCACTCTGCTTCTGAAGGAAGCCTTGCATCACGCCATTCACAAAAAGTGCTTGCCTGTTGCCAGTTGACAAACACAACAGGGTAATCTGAATAGGATGGAGAACCATAATAGGCTTCATGTGTTGTTGGATTTGCTCTGGAAGGGGCTCGGCAAACACCCGCATTGACACAAAGTTCATATTGTCCATTGGTTACTTCTGTTTCGTCTATAAAAAACGGCGAAAGATTGACAATGTGAGACGGCCGTTCATCCCGTTCACCATCTTCATCCCCCATTCGAAACAACCCACCAGGTACATACAACATTCTTGCCCCGGTATCCGCAATAATCGGCTCTGGGGTTGGTGTCGGTGGATCGGTAGGGACAGGCAATGGGGATGGAGAGGGCGCAATCGACGTTAGAGCAGCCACGACTGCGGATTCCAATGTTGCTGTCGCTTCCACCTCGGTGACCGCTGGTTCTTCGTTAAGGTTCAAAGCGGTAAATAAGAAGCCTCCACCAACAATAAGTAATAAAATGACTACCAACGTCACAATTGTTCTTTGCTCCATTTGTCGGCGACGGGAGCGGATTTGTACAGGAGGGATAGCCTGACCAAATTGGGTAACAGACGCTGTTCGGCGTGGTTCTGTTGCTTCTATAACTGTTGTATGACCAATGGGACGTTTTAAAGCCTTGGCAAAGTCAGCAACAGATTCATAGCGAGCGTCAGGACGAATAGACATCGCACGTCCGGCGACCAACGAGAGGTACGGCTCAACATTCGGGTTGATTTCTCGCGCAGGAAGCAAATCTTTAAGCCCTGTTTCCCGGCTTAATGCGCTTGTAGGAACTTGCCCTGTTAATAACGTATATAAAGTTGCCCCCAAGCTATAAACATCGCTGGCAACGGATACGGCGTGTTGTGCTTGTTGTTCTGGGGATCCATATCCATCGGAATACGGCCGTATTCCCAAACCAGGCAACCCACTATCTGCCAAATATACCTCACCCTGTGGAGTAACACGTATATTTGCGGGTTTAAGGTTTAAATGCAGTTGCCCTTGCTCATGTAAATAAGTTAAAGGCTGACAAGCTGCTTGCAGCCATTCAATCACCAAATCAGAAGGCAACATACCATATTGCTGCACCAACGATTGCAAATCAACCCCATCTACATATTGCCAAACGAGATATTGCCCAACATCTGGCAATGCAAAATGGTCTAACAGTTGTGGTAACTGTGGATGAGCAAGCTGGCTTAATTTGCGTGCTTCCTGACGAAACTGCTTTTGTACCGTTACCGATGGATCAAGATACTCCTTAATCGCCACATCATACTGGTTCTCTAAATCAACCGCGCGGTAGACAGCCCCATATTGCCCTTCGGCTAATAGGGAAACAATGCGGTAGCGATGATTTAGAATCTCTTGTGGAAGCAAAGCCATAATGGTCAGAATTATAGAGTGTGTTGTAAAAGCACCAAATGTTTTCAATCAGAAGTTGATACTTTCTACGCTTTCACTAAGCAATATTGATTTAAGCTACTTTTCGTTAAGATGGTTCAAAACGCAGCATCACTTCCTCTAGTTCCTCTTCCGGCCCAACCATTGTCAACAAATCACCATGCTTTAATTTTGTATACCCACGCGTGACTAAAGCATGCCCATCACGATGCGTAGATAAGATAAGAACGCCTAAGGGCAAATTAATGTTTTTCAAAGAAACGCCATCATATGCAGGATTTAGCATTTCGACGTCCACGATTTGTTGTTCATCATCCATACCCAACAACATCGATGTACCCGCTGGGGCACGCACAAATTGTTCGAGCAAAGTAACAACGGCCGTTTGTGGCTCAACCACCAAAACCCCTAAATCATTGAATCGTTCATAATCCGTACGATCGTTCATCAAAAAGACCATCGTTTCGGTGCCAAAATTTTCGTAGGCCAACTCACAAATACGATAGCTTTCATCATTAGGCCAAAAGGTAACCAAAGCATCCGCCTGCGCCATATCCAAATTTTCTAAATCGGCTAAGGTGACTGTTTCTTCCAATAGGATTGTTTCCACCTCCGGCAATGATAACAATTCCAAATCATCGGATGATGTGCCTACTATCTTAACCTGCCAATCGTGAACCAACAGCTGACGTGCCAACTGTACTGATTGCGGTTTCAATCCAAAAATAACAACATCACGAATACCATCGAACCCTCTTTGCTCACCTCTTACTCGTGCCTCACCAGCAACCTTTACCGCTCTTTTAAAGAAGATCGGTCCTACAATTTCATTGATCACCACAACAGAAATGATCATGGTGGCAAAAGCAGATCCCAATTCATTAAATTCAACGGCCGTTTCTTCAGCCAACCCCAAAGCGACACCTGCTTGCGTCACAAATCCCATCCAAAACATTTGGCTGCGACGCACAGGTTCGCCAGCAATCGTGGCACCTGCAAAAGATCCTATCGCAATCGCAACTACACGCGTCAAAAAAAGCGCCAAGGCAATTGGCCATGTTTGCAAGAAAACGGGAATTTGCAATAAAGATCCAACCAAAGTAAAGAACAGCACATAAATTAAAGGGCCTGTATCATGCAATATTTTGGAAAACTCAGTACGATGTTTACTAAAATTATTGACAATAAAACTAGCAATTAAACAAACCAATAAGGGTTCAATCAGAACCTCAATAGGCATGTGTTCATGTGAATAATCGCGCAGGAAGTCAAGAGATAAAAATGTGCCGTACCCAATAAAAACAATTAGTATCGCTTTAATATTGGATCCAAATTTAAGACTCAATATAAAATTCACAATCAGATAAAGAACCCCTGCGGCCAATACAGCCAATACCAATTCAGATAGCACCAGCAAAAAGAACTGTACCCTAAAACTTTGATTGGTTAACAACACATCAGCAACAGAGGCAGTTATAGCAAAAAGCGTAATGACCACCACATCCATGATGACCGTAACCCCCAATACCGTCTGTGTAAATGGTCCTTTGGCTCGCAATTCATTGACAATCGCAATGGCAGATGACGGGGAGCGTGCCGTCATGATCGCACCAGCCATGAGGGCCACGGCTAGTTTTGCGTTGACGCTCATTTCGCGCATAAACGGGATATGGTTGGATAACAGAAATACGGCCGTTGTCACAAAAACAAACGTGACCACAACCAAACCAAAGGTTACCCACCCAATACTACGCAAACGCCCTCTCAACTCTGGCAAATATAATTCACTGCCAGCAGCAAATGCAATAAAGGCCAACGATAACTCTTCTAAAAAGAAAAGCTCATGTCCCATTCTTTCTGGCACCAAATCCAAAAAAAATGGTCCCACCAAAATACCTGTAAACAAATACCCTGTAATTACCGGCAAACCAAAACGCTTGAAAAATTTCCCAGCTTGCCATGATGCGAGGGCAATTACAATAAACTTCACAAAGAAGATCACTATCTCAATAAAATGGTCCATAAATATTTCACTTTTTTATTTGTTGCGATATTGTTATTCGTCTTATGACCTTTAGGAAATTCACCTCAGAATTTCCGAGGTGAAAAATTGCTCTTGAAACCGAGTGAGCTTACGTATTTCTTCGTCAGAGGACTGAACACCATCAGGCACAACAATCAGTTTATCATCGTCATCATCCAAACGATGAATGACAGCAATGCAACGGCCGTAAAATGTTTTCAGCGGCTTTTCAACACCTAAAACATACGCGTCCAATTCTTCTCCATCTGGGGAAATTGTGTGGGGAACATATCCGTAATTTAACGGATATTCAAAATGATAGTCGGGATGGTGGCTACCCAAAGGGCGATCAATCACTAAATTGACCTGTTTACCTAAATATTGAGTTGCCAGTGTAAACGATCCATCTTGATCTTTCTCAGATAAGGTCATAAACAAATATTGTGTGTACAGAGAATATATCGAAACTCATTGAGTATTCTGGAAATCTTGCTGCCGACTGCAAAAATAATCTAGCAGCAAAGCGTGTACAAAAATGTACCCACCGCCAACTTTACGCAGCAAACTGCGCTCTGCTGCATAATCTAAAAACGTCACATAATCTGAGGATGGAATATATCCTTTTGTCGCAAATTGCTTAATGAGTTGACGATGTTGAATTGTGGCCAAACCGCCAAAAATCAATCCAGCAGAAGACGCCAAATAAAGAGTTGCCCATATTGTAAATGGCAGCAAGTTTGCAATGGGTACATTGAGTGCACTCCCAATACCCATCAAGATTGTAAATAAAACGGCCGTAATGACCAAGGTAACCACGGCCAAACGTCGCGCATTTTGCTCAGAGCGGATGAATCCCTGTTTCGGTGTTGTTCTTAGTTTCATATCTTCGCGCACCAAGGCATCTTCCAAGACCTGACTCGTCGCGCCAAACATTCCAAACCCAACAATCCAAGCCAGTGAAAATTGCCCTGTGAACCAACTTAGTAAACCACCTAAAATAGCTCCACCCAGTGCACCAAGGGCCAAACCAGCCCATGCCCAAACCCAAGACCAATTCAACGTCTCCACGGTTTCGATGTGATGCCAATTGACACGTGTATGTGTCAGTAAAACGCGACCAAATGTGGGAATTACGGCCGTAATCACCCCCGTCACGACACCAGCCAGCAACCCTTGCCATCCAATTGTTACCAATGCTAACAGGCCAGCCAACACACCTAAAGCAAAAAACCAGCCCCCCAATGAAAAGCGTAATCGCTCCACAAATTTCCGTTCATCTGGGCGGTGTAGCCAATTGGGCTGCATCCCTTCCAAAAAGACCATGCGTAAGTTGTGCTTCGTCATCTGCGCTGCAAGCCAAGATAACCAATGCAGGGAATCCTCAGGATCGTATAACTCGTCTCCACCGCGATAGCGCATCATCCGTTCCACATACACATCAAACAGCAATGTGCGCCCTTCCTCTCGATTTCCCAAAGAGATAGCCACATCTTCAGGCATTCGATAGTAAGCCAGGGTCATAATCGAAAGCATTAAAGGAGACTCAGCCAATTCACGCAAAGTCGCATCACTCTTAAGCGCAGCACGCAAACCAGCCAAACGATTCCCAACCCCAGCCAAATACAAATCAATTTGTTCTCCAGAGAGCGGTTGTAAAACAATTGCTTCTTCTAAATGTAAGCGGGTTGCCAACGCTTTATAATCGTGTGTGCGACAAGTAACAACAGTTGCCATGTTGAGGTATTTTTTGCGAAAATTATTGATCGCCTCTGCACAGCGCACCCGATGCTCTAAATCAACTTCATCCAAACCATCAAGCAAAGGCAAAAGTTGACCATTACGCAACCATTTTTCGCCCAAGCGCCGTGGTACCTCATAACGATTAGCGAGTTCATCAACCATCCAGGCGCCAATCCCACCATTATCGCTCCAACTAGCCAAACTAAAGACAACAGGAATGGGATGAGTTTCATCTAACTCCGCCTTCATCAATAAATCGCTGACCAATTGCAACAACGTTGTCGTTTTCCCAGCACCTGGCTCCCCCATAATCAGCAGTGTGCCTTGTGCTTGTTGGTATACACCGGTTATTTTTGTGCCCACAGGTAATGGTTGATCGAATGCTTCGCCTTCAAGGCCAGGAACATCCTGCCATTCGGGAGCGTGGGAACTGGCAACGGCCGTTGTGCGGTATGCCATTGACAAATCGATAATCTCTGCACCATGCAAAGATTCTTGCAAAACCCCAACGAGCCAAAAGCTTTTGACTCGCTGCAACATAATATTGCGGTTATGTCGTTCTCGTTCGTCCATAAAATTGATCGGGTTTATGGTTACACAGGTATTCGTAATTGAAAAATTGAGTAATTACTCAATTACTTAATACCTTTTCCTTACCCCAAAATATCTTTCACAATACGGCCGTCTTTCATCACCAGCCCAATATTGTCCACATCTTCCAGCACACGTACGTCTTGCAACGGATCCGCTTTGCTAATAATCACATCGGCAAACTTACCTGCATTGAGCGTACCCACCTTATCTTGCCAACCTAGACATTCAGCAGCAACTTTTGTCGTGGCCACAATCGATTCCATCGGAGACATACCTACACCGCACATCAAACCGAGTTCACGTAGGTTGGTGCCATGTTTCATCACACCTGCATCCGTTCCCATCGCAATTTTGACACCAGCTTCATACGCTTTGCCAATGCTTTCGGAGTGCGCTTCGATAGATTCGCGCGCTTTTCTCACACCCCATTCGGGCATATTACCTGTTGCTTCAGCAATTTCCAGCACAGCAATTGGGGCCAATAAAGTAGGCACCAAAAAAGTTCCTTTTTCTAACATCAATTCAATGGCCTCATCATCAAGATAAATGCCATGCTCAATCGAATGAATAC
>JBNKHS010000033.1:0-18301 GCA_050290485.1 Promineifilaceae bacterium (SeqCode)
GCAAAGTTTTCGATTAAATTGGTCAAAAAACTAATCAAAAAGGTAGGAATTAAACTCAAAACAAAGAATCCAAGCCATGCGGTTAAGAAGGGGTTTTGGGCGGAAAATCCTTGTCTTCTTTCTTGTTTAATTTCCAGCCCTTGTTTGGGCAAGATGTAAAATTGAATAAATTCTCGAAACAGTAAAAAGCCTATCAAGATGAGCAAAATGATGGTCACGATATAACCGAGTTGTCCAGTTGTGGCAATCAATGAAATAGGAAGTGCCATTAAAAACCAAATGGCAACAAATCCAACCCATGCAACTAAAAATGGATCGTTCTGAATTTGAGAAAATTTCATAAAATATCCTTACGAATAGATCTGGCGATTCAAAATATGGAAGTTAATTTGAGTATGCTTGTAAAGGTAATGGAAATTAAAAAAGAGCATCTCCACACTGGATTGCCATTTACGTGCATGGCTCTCATCAAACCAAATTGCTTCCCCGTTTTTCAATTCAATCATCAAAATGTAATCGTTATACGCTTGTTTAGGCACAACCCGTAACAAGTTTTCACGTTCATCAATGTAGATGCGTTGAATGTCGTCAATCTCGTAAGCGATTTTATCTCCGCGCCAGAAATGAAGGTGCAATGCTTCTGCTGTGGCGGTGAAGCCAGTTAATCTTTCTTTGGCGAGAACGACGTAAAGAGGAATACAAACAATTACGGCCGTTATCACCATCATCACCACAACAATCACCTGATTCGCGAACGTTGCCTCTGCAAAATCACCCAGCCCAAAGAACAACGCACCAACAAATCCCCAAACCAGGAACAAATACAGCCCACTGCCCAGCACCGTTTGCCACCGATACCCCCTAGAGACACGACGCTCAAATGGAACGGTTACCGCTTCCTGTTGCCGTAAAAGTGGTATTTTGGGACGCAAACGATAATAAAAAAGCGGGAAATACGTTAAACGATGGCTTATCTTTAATTCTTTATTTTCTGTTTGCAGGATGAAGTTAGGTGGCAAATGAAAATCAGCAAGTCTGATATTAATGACATCCCCATAACGAACAGTTCGATTGTAACCTCTGCGCTGAATCTGCACAGAATCATCTGTAAGCTGTACAGTGCCACTGTGCCGCCAATAAAGATAGAAGCCAAAGAGGAGCAAAGGGAGCGTGCTGCCCAAAATCCCAATGGCCCATTCCACAGAAACCGCAGGGACAATAAAGAACAGAAAGAACAGCCCAATCACCCCCGTCAACACAAGGATGATACGGCCGTATACAGCAAACAACGGCTCAAACCGAAACGTAAACGTACGTTCACTCATCTTCTTAGCAATAACCTGCCACTTACCACTCGCAACCTGCCACTCGCTTACTTATGATATTTCTCCCCCGCGAGAATCGTACAAGCCCGATACAGTTGTTCCAGCAAAAGCACACGGGCCATTTCATGCGTAAACGTCAATGGTGAAAGGGAGATTTCGCCATCAGCCTGGGCAACGACTTCTGGAGAAAAGCCAATTGGCCCGCCAATGAGAAAGGCAATACGGCCGTATTCCTGTACCTCTTTGCGCAAAAACTTGGCCAACGCCTCACTGGTCATCAGTTTGCCCGTTGGTGTCAGCAAAATACGACGATGATAGTTAGCTGCATTTTGCAAGAGCTGTTCCCCCTCCTTCTGCATCGCTACATCATCAGGAACTGACCGCCCAACGACATCTTTCACCTCGATAACTTTAGGTGTAGTGTAGCGACCCAGCCGCTTCACATATTCAGCCTGTGCCGCACGCCAATGCTTCTCTTTTATTTTGCCTACAGCGATGATGCCAAGATGTCCAGATAGTTTTGCCATGTTTTGGGGCTGGGAATTAGTAACTGAGTCATTAAGCAATGATCAATTACCTAATAACTCAATGACTAATCTCTCTTAAGGTCCCGGTGCTGCTGTTGGTATTAAATACAATCCAGCTGCCCATCCTTGCGTACCATCGGCTAATTCAACGTTCCACCACAACAGTTCATTGGCCGATTCTGGTCCACCAATGACAAGAACAACCTCTCCCTCTTGGGCAATTTTCAATACGGCATTGCTGGTACTTGGGCCTCCACGAACGGTGACTCCGGCTTCACCAGTGCCAGAAACTTGGGCATAGTAGTCAACAGTTACCTCTTCCGGTGCAATGGCGTTATCTGGTGTTGGGATTGGCGTAAAAGTGGGTACGGCGGTGGGTGTCGGCAAAACGGCCGTTTCTGTCGGAATCGCCGTAGGGGGTGCAGTCAACACAATTAGGTTAGGAGAGGTTGGTGCATTTTGTACAGGGGGACGCAACAAAAAGGCGCGGCCAATAGCCAACGCCAGCACAATGCCCACAAAAGTTACCACAATACCCATTCCCAAATATTTCCACGGAATCGGTTCTTGAGTGTCACTGCGCATGTGGCGTGGGCGCTTATCATTTTTGTCACGTGGATCTGGGGGAACTTCATACCGTGCCATAAATTAACGAATAGCCTCCATAATCAGTAAAGTTAAATCATCAGATGAGGGTGCATTGGCACACCATTTGGCAACATCCTTTACAATTGCTTTGGTCAATGCTTCCGCAGATTGTTGCCCATGTTTTTCTACAAACTGCTTAAATCGCTCCATGCCATAATTGTCATTGGACCAATTTTCGGCATCAGGAACGCCATCACTATATAATATCAAGCGATCCCCTGGTTCAATTTGCACGGTAAATTCTTCAAGTTCTAATTCGTAGAGCATCCCCAAAAAACGGCCGTTTCCTGCTAATTCCGTCACCTCACCATTACGCAGCAGCAAAGGACGATCCTGTGCCGCTCGCACATAAGTGAGTTGGCCAGAGGCCCGATGCAGCACCCCATAAAAAGCTGTTAAAAACATGTCCTCCGTCTCGGCAACTTCAAACATGCTGCGATGCACTTCCAAGGCAACCTGAGAAGGGGATAGAGAATGTTGGGCAGATTGTTGAAACAAGGTGCGTGTCACAGCCATGAACAAAGCTGCATGAAACCCTTTATCAGCCACGTCGGCAATCAAAATACCAATATGTTCATCATCCAAAGCGATAACATCATAAAAATCACCACCTACCTGACGCGCTGGCGTCAAAAAGGCAAAAAAATCATAATCAGGAAATTGAGGCAATGTTGAAGGTAACAAACTGCGCTGGACATCTGCTGCCAGTTCAATCTCTCGTTCCAAACGCTTTTTCTCGACTATTTTTTCTTGGGCCGCCTGCAGCTCATCATACGCTTTTTGCAAAGCGATATTCTTGTTCTGCAAATCTTCAATATAAACTTGGTCCATTCGTCGCGAATTGCTGAGGACAGTTTGAATGAGTGCGTAAGCCAAACCGGGACTCTCTTCCAACAAACGATCAAACTCCACTTCGGTCATCTCCAGCACAATGGTCGGGGAAACACAGGTACAATTCGCCATTCGTGGCGAATCATCAATCAATCCCATTTCGCCAAAATAGCCATTGGGCCCCAGCATGTTAAGAATGCGTTCTCCTTCTCCCTCAACATCACGGCTTACGGCAACAGTTCCTTCGACAATCACATAAAAGGTATGTTCAATCTCCCCTTGCTTGCATAAAACAGTGCCTGCCGGATACTCTTTGCGCTGCGAAACAGCGCGTAAATCTTGAACGGTTTGCGCGTCTAGCCCATGAAAGGCCATGCGTAGAACGCTCGTTGTGCCTATGTTCATTGAGATTCCTTTTTGGTGGCTAAGAATGCCTTAAACTGCTCAAGTGACCAGCAGTTGACCACACTTTCTGCTGTCGCCCAGCCGCGTTGAGCAATCGCTACACCATAATGACGAAACTGAAAATGGTTGACATGATGGGCATCCGTATTGATCGCCAGCTTCACGCCCAGTTCAAGTCCACGCCGCACATAATTATCTTTTAAATCCAACCGACGCGGATTGGCATTGATTTCGAGGATGGTATTTGTAGAAACGGCCGTTTGCAGTACTACATCCATATCCAAATCCGCCCCTGCTCGGTCAGGCAGCAAACGCCCCGTCGGATGAGCGATCATATCCACATGCGGATTGTTGAGCGCATTCATAATCCGTTCCATCACTTGTTTGCGCGGCTGCGTCAAACTGGTGTGCAAACTCGCAATCACAAAATCCAATTGCTCCAAGACATAGTCGGGAAAATCAAGTGAGCCATCCGCTTTAATTTCCATCTCTGTCCCTTGCAAAATGGTAAAGTCAGGATCCATCGCCTCATTTGCTTCTTGTATCTCCAACGTTTGTTGCCATAATCGTTCCTCATCCAACCCATTAGCAATCCCCAAGCTATGTGAGTGATCAGTAATGACAATATATTGCATGCCATTTGCTTGTGCAGCTTGAGCCATCTCCAAAATCGACATTTTGCCATCAGACCATGTGGAATGCATATGCAAATCACTGATAATATCCTTGATTTGAATCAGTTGTGGCAGTTTCCCTGCCTGTGCTGCTTCAATCTCCCCCCGATCTTCGCGCAAGGTAGGCACAATATAAGGTAAGCCTAACGTTTCATAAACTGCTTCTTCTGTAGCACACAAAATTTCCGCACCGCCATAGGTCGGTGTAAAGGCATGTTCATTTAAGCTCAGCCCTTGTTTTAGCGCCAACTCACGCAGTCGCACATTATGATCTTTGCTCCCTGTGAAGTAAGAAATTAAAGTCCCCCATCTTTCGAGAGGTAATACTCGTAAATCAACCTGTAATCCATTGAGCAAAACGACGCTAGATTTGGTTGGCCCATGCCCGGATACAGATTCAACCCGCTCCATGTTGACAAAATAATCCATGATCGGGGTTGCATCGTCCGCAGCCACCAATAAATCAACATCCCCTATCGTTTCTCTCATACGCCGCAGCGAGCCAGCAACGGCCGTTTTTTGCACGCCAGGCAATGTCTCTAACTCTGCCAAAATCTCTTGGGCCAGCGGCCATGCCTCACCGATCAAAAAGCGCTCATCACCATGCTTCGCCAATGCCTCAATACCACGCAGCATCTTTGCTTCCGATTTTGCCCCAAGACCAGGTAAATCACGCAACTTCCCTTCCCGCGCAGCAATCGTCAATTCATCTAACGTTGTAATATTCAGCGTCTCATAAATTTGCTTAACCCGTTTAGGACCAACACCATCAACACGCAGCATCTCCACCAAAGAAGGCGGCACATCCTGAGACAGACGATCGTAAAATTCCAACGCTCCTGTCGTCAGCATCTCTTCAATTTTATCAGCCAACGTTTTACCAATACCAGGAATATCTGTTAAGGTTCCTTCAGCATAAACTTGGTTAATGTCACGACCAAGTCCTTGCACAGCCTCAGCCGCTCGTCGATAAGCCAAAATACGATGAACATTGTCACCACGAATAGAAAGCATATCTGCTACTTTTGTGAATAAATCCGCAATTTCTCGATTTGTCATCTTACAATTATAGCAATGCACAGATTGGGGCAAAGTTATCACCAAAAGACAACAACATATCCCTCTAAAACTCTCATCTCATTACCATAAAAAATTTCGTTTTCAAACTAAAAGTCCCTAAATTGCCCCTTAAATGATCCAATAATCAAGAAGTTTGTCTTATAAATGAACCCATGTTAACATTGAAACGCACTATTCAACCCATGGTTTCATATACAAAATTGCGAAGTTGCAATTTGTTTTGGAACCCATAAATTGAAGCAAAAACCACTTAGAGCAAGATGCCAAAAGTGGATTGCTTCTAGCATTGCGCAATAAAAGTCATTCCATTCATGGTAATGTCTTGTGCAAAGCTCAAATAAGTTGGCAAAAAACCTTTGCCAGCTGTAAAAATTGCAAGCGTTATGGCAAGCGCGGTACAAGTCTTTATTTTGTGAAAGAAAATTTTTTTACCAGCAGAATAGAAGGAAAATTAGCTTTCACACATGCAGTTCATAATCATTTGATTGTGAATTATAAAATATTCTCATTTTAGGAGGAGAGTATGAAAAACCGTAACTGGTATTTGTTTTTAGCACTTTTCCTTGTCTTAGGTATGGCTCTTGTAGCTTGTACCGGTGGCGGGGACACAGCCGAAGAACCAGCTGAAACGACAACCGAAGAAGAAACCATGGAAGAAGAAGCTCCAGCCGAAGAAGAAGCCATGGAAGAAGAAGCTCCAGCTGAAGAAGAAGCCATGGAAGAAGAGGCCCCAGCCGAAGAAGAAGCCATGGAAGAAGAAGCTCCAGCTGAAGAAGAAGCTCCAGCCGAAGAAGAAGCCATGGAAGAAATGGGAGATTTTGCTGGTGACATTGTTGCTGCAGAAAATTGTGACTATGGTGGTAAAGTTGGTTCAATTGAAGCAACAAGTCAATATGAAGTTGTTTTCACACTCTGTAAACCAGACCCCGCTTTCCTCGCTAAAGTTGCTTTTACCCCATTTGGTATCCAACCAAAAGAATGGATTGAAGAAACTGGTGGGACAGGCGAAATCTTGGAAAACCCAATTGGTACGGGTCCATATATGTTAGAAGAATGGCTTCGTGGTGACTCTATCACCTTCACCCGTTTCGATGATTACTGGGGCGACCCTGCAATTGCAGAAACGGCCGTACTTCGTTGGAGCACGGAAGGTGCAGCTCGTTTAGTTGAATTGCAAGCTGGTACAGCTGATCTCATCACTGCACCAAGCCCAGATGATCGCGCCGGCATCGCCGAAGATCCAAACCTCCAACTCATCCCTTACTCAAATCCAAACGTATTGTACTTGGCAATGACCAACACCTTCGAACCATTTGATAACCCAGATGTTCGTCGCGCTATTGCTATGGGTATTGATCGCCAACGTATCGTAGATAACTTCTATCCAGAAGGCTCTACCGTGCCAGATTACTTCACCCCATGTGCGATTCCTAATGGTTGTGTCGGTGACGCTTGGTACGAATATGATCCAGAAGCAGCACGTGCTCTATTAGCTGAAGCTGGTTTTCCCGATGGATTCTCAACTTCAATCTTCTACCGTGATGTATTCCGCACCTACCTTCCAGAACCCGCGTTGGTTGCTGTTGAATTCCAAACCCAACTACGTGAAAACTTGGGTATCGAAGCAGAAATCACCGTTATGGAATCTGGTGCATTCATTGATGAATCACAAGCCGGCAACTTAGATGGTTTCTATCTCCTCGGTTGGGGTGCAGACTATCCACATGTCACCAACTTCTTGGACTTCCACTTCTCATCAGAAAATCCACAATTTGGTGATCCCCATCCAGAAATCTATGAAAACTTGTTAGAAGCTTCTACCATCGGTGATTTGGAAACCGCAAAACCACTTTACGAAGCAGCAAACAATGCAATTCGTGATCTCGTTCCAATGGTTCCAATTGCCAATGGTGCAGCAGCCGACGCAGCACTCGCAAGTCTTGGTAACGCTTATGTACCACCATTTGGTGCAACCAACTTCGCATTGCTGGATCCAGGTAAGGACACCCTCGTTGTTGTCCAAAATGCTGAACCAATCAGCTTGTACTGCGCTGATGAATCAGATGGTGAATCATTGCGTCCATGTCAACAAGTTGTAGAAACCTTATTGCAATACGAACTCGACTCTGGTAACACATTACCTGCATTAGCAACCGAATGTGTTGGTAACGAAGACTCTACCGTTTGGACTTGTACACTCCGTGAAGGCGTAAAATTCCATGATGGTTCTGATTTCGATGCTAACGACGTTGTTGCATCTTGGGCAGCTGGTATCGATGCAGGCAATTCAAATCATGTTGGTAACACAGGCTCGTTCACATACTATACCTACTTGTGGGATCAGTTGATGAACGCTGGCGAATAATAAAATATTCGTTTCATAAAAATATGCTGGCGTTTGCCATAACACCTGCGATTTAGAAGGATGCGGGATGGTAATGCACTCATTACCATCCCGTGTTCTGTATTTTTAACACAAAAGGAATAGGTAATTCACAAAATCTGGATATAATCTATATACAAATTTTCAGAAGTCGTGAGTTGCTTAATAGAAAAGACGTGAAAACATTTGTTAATAAGCGTTTTTAATAAGAAAACTGATTCAACCTAATAATTCCTACTGTTTTACGCGTATATAAGTGGAGAACAACATCCCTTATTTATCCGAGTCATTAAATCGTTTTACGATTAACATGAATCCAAACTACATAACCTGTAAAGGTATTGACGTATGATTCAATACACAATTCGCCGTTTAATCCTAGCTATTCCTGTATTATTTGCCATCTTACTTGTTGTCTTTGGCATTTCCCGCGCAATTCCTGGAGATCCCTGTAAATCCATCTTAGGTGAAAAAGCCACACAAACGATGTGTGACGAATTTGCTGAGCGGTATGGGCTTGACGAGCCTATTCCTGTGCAGTTCGGTATCTATATGAGTGATGTCTTGCAAGGAGATTTTGGGGATTCCATTCGTTTTAACCGTCCGATCACAGTTATGCTTGTGGAACGCTTACCAATGACTATTGAACTTGGCATTGCTGCCATGACAATTGCGGTTCTTATTGGTATTCCGGCAGGTGTGCTGTCGGCGATTAAACGTAACTCATTTGCAGATGTTGCCACAATGACCATTGCAACAATTGGGGTATCTATTCCTGTCTTCTTTTTAGGGTTAATGCTCATCTACTTTTTTGCTGTCTTTTTACGAGACACGCCGTTTGCCCTCCCCCCCTCAGGGCGTCTCTCTGCGGGCATGAAGCCTGTTCCTTTTTATGAAGTATGGGATATGAACGTAACAGAAGAAACGCCTTTTTATTTATTCTATGTCTTCGTTGCCAAGCACTACATTTTTAATTCAATTATTACCGCCAATTGGGAGGTTCTCTTCGACGCTGGTAAGCACCTAATTTTGCCAGCCGTTGCCCTAAGTACAATTCCAATGGCAATTATTGCCCGTATTACACGCTCTAGTATGTTAGAAGTGTTGGGGTTAGATTACATCCGCACAGCCAAAGCAAAAGGGTTGAAAACCTATACGATTGTGGGCAAACACGCCCTACGCAATGCATTACTTCCTGTTATTACAGTTGCCGGGCTGCAATTAGCAGGAATTTTGGGTGGTGCGGTTTTAACAGAAACTATTTTCTCACTACCCGGTGTGGGGTTAAGTGTATTTGAAGCAATTACAGCGAGAGATTTTCCCGTTATTCAAGGATTTGTGATTGTCATTGCTTTTATTTATGTTATGCTAAATTTACTTGTAGACCTGTCCTACGCTGTATTGGACCCAAGAATTCGATTGGATTAAATTTATTATGGCTTCCGTTGCACAAATTTCAGATGACAATATTGCGGATATCCGTGATTATAAATCGAACAGTTTATGGCGCTTAACAATTCGTCGGGTTTTCCGACAACGTTCTGCAATTGTAGGCTCTATCATTTTACTAATTATTGTATTTTCAGCCCTTTTTGCAGATGTTCTTGCGCCGCACCAACCCAATGAAGATTTTTTAGGGCAAGAAGGTGTACGCAAAAGAAGTGCACCCTGTATTCATTTTTTAGGATGCGATGAAGCAACACCTGAATTCTACTTCGGGCTAGATGGAAACGGCCGTGATGTGTTTAGTCGGTTGCTACATGGGGCTCGAGTAACACTTCGTGTTGGTGTGACTGTTATTTCAATTGCTGTATTTGGGGGTACGACTTTAGGCGCAATTGCTGGCTTCATGGGCGGTACGATTGACAATTTGATCATGCGTACAATGGATATTATTTTGGCATTTCCATTTTTCTTACTTGCAATTGCACTTGTCTTTGTATTGGGTCCAAGTTTAACCAATGCAATGATGGCGATTGCTATCGTAAGTATGCCTGGCTACGCACGTGTCATTCGTTCAACTGTGTTATCTGTTCGGGAAACAGACTATGTTGAAGCGTCTCGTGCCTTAGGTGCTAGTAATTTCCAAATCCTGTTCCGTCGTATTTTGCCTAATGCAATTGGCCCCTTGATCATTTTGGCGACGCTTGGTATCGGTACGGCCGTTTTAGATACAGCGGCACTCTCCTTTTTAGGGCTTGGGGCACAACCTCCTACCCCAGAATGGGGAACAATGCTTGGTTCAGAACGAAACCAAATTTTTAGTGCCCCCCACCTCGTTTTTGTTCCTGGGATAGCGATCTCCATTACAGTTCTTGCCTTCAATTTATTAGGAGACGGACTCCGTGACGCACTCGATCCAAGACTGGTTCACGGTGGTGTAAAATCTTAAAGATTAACGCGTGATACGCATTGTGTGAATAAATTCCTCATACACGCGTATCACGCAAGACATGACCAATAGCCCCATTTGTCCCCCCCAATTCTACATGACATAAAATTGACTTTACGTAAAGTATAGTTATAATATTGATATTATGTCTCCTTATCTCAAGGCGATTTTGTTGTTACCGGACATTTTGCGGGCATGGTGGCAACAACATATCATTCCTGCAATCGGCTTTAGTCCGAAATTGATCGCTCTGGGATTTTTTCAGGGACTATCAGATTCTTTATTTCTTGTCTTACTAACATTAGGGTTATTTTCTACCGGATACTTTTACATTAGTGGTCAATATGATTTGCCCGAACATATTCAGGATACGGCCGTAAAATGGGCACCCATAGCCGACATCATCGCCTTAGAAGCCGACATACCTAAAGAAGTACCACTCGTCATTTGGTACAAAGAAAACAGTATGTTAGCCGAGAATCCAGCAAGTTGTACTGGCATCATGGGAGCTTACGACCTAGTTCGTTCTGGTCAACGGGCTTGTTTTACACCCGGTCCAATTTCCGAATTAGAAATAACCCAACAACTTGCCATTGGGGCAAGAGAATTTAAAGAAAGATGTCCAGAAATAACATATGAGACACAAGATGCAGTGTTAATTAAAAGATGCTATTTTGCTTACAATGCTGGTATGGGCGCAGCAAAGCGATTAGACCCTAATAATTCTGCATATGTAATGAACAACTTCGACAGCGCACATCAAAATATGGTTTATGAAGATATTGAACTTGGACGAGTTGTCTCTAAACAATTGGGGGCATGGCCCGTTCATTTGGCCTTTCAAAGCCTTATTGGTGGTCAATGGGATATTGAACATCCACCAAGAACGTTTAACCTTCTTGCCATGAGTTTACAAGCATATGATTGGGGCATGTATATGCTAGCAAAGATCACTAATAATACGTTGGGAACAGATATTGCCATGGGGCATCCCTCAACAAGATCCGTTGACAGCGAATCTTGTCTAGGGAAACCACACAGAATCGGCCGTTTATCACTACGTCCTCGGCTAAACCCAGTAACAGAAGCCCCCATCATGACCCAGGATGTGCATGGATGCAGTTATAGTCTACCAGGTCTCGATATATCTAGTAATAATAGTTCAGCTGTATTACAGGCACCAATGCCCGGCAAAGTAACAACCTACACAGATCAATGGTATAACAGCACGATTCGTATTGAAAATGATGAATGGGTTGTTTGGTTACTACACCCACGTACCTATTTCATCAATGATGGAGAAGTAAAAAGAGGAGATGCAGTTGGCGTAATGGGTGCAGTCGGATATGCAACAGGCCCTCACGTACATTACACCATTTACGATAAGGTCAACGAAACATTTGTTGATCCCATCGAGTTTTTGCCTTGAAGCATAGCAACATTAAGGAGTAAATTATGAACTTGGCTAACCTTCTACAATTCATACCATTGGTAATTGGTTTATCACTGGCATTTTATATTATTAAACAATATAAAGTAGACAATTTTAGCATTTGGAAATTGTTGCTCTACTTTTTAGGGATCATTGTAACTTTTGTCTTTGTTGGTTGGTTCGTGGACTATTACCTAATTGACTGGATGAATGACCGCTTAGCTGCTAGCAATACACCTTCCTATGTAGAATTAGAGTCACGAACAAAACAAATCGTAAACGACTCGTTTAATAGTCCTCCATCATCAACCACAAATACATCTTCATCTACGATACAGCAACCACCCTCGTCAAATAGTGGTGGAGGTAACCCACCAACGACCGTTATCATTGTGCCTACTCACACCCCACCGTCCGTTGGCGGGGGAGGTCCAGAAACTGGAGCAGCTGGAATCAGCGGTTCCACTACGTATACCGTCGTTGCTGGAGACACCTTATTTAGCATTGCTAAGAGAAATAATGTCACCGTCAATGATTTGATGGTCGCTAACGGACTAACAACACATACCATTCAGCCGGGACAAACGCTCGTTATTCCAGCCCCAACACAGTAGAGAAATATAGGGTTTGAATTATGCGCTTTGAAGATCAAGAAGGATCAAAAGAGCCTAGTGTTCTAGGACATTTTTCCAATATTTGGCGAAGGTTGCCTGAAGGTTTTCGTTGGAATTTAGAGGATTCTTTCCAACCAGAAAGCATTGAAGAACGCTTATTACCAGGAGAAGAACCACAACTTGTCATTCGTATTGCATGGTATCGCGATATTATTGCCCGTTTTGTTTTTCGCTACCTCTTAGCGCTTGTTATTTTAACAGCCTTGGCATCTGGATTGATCTTTATTCGTTCCTACACCGATCCACGTGTTGATTGGTTCTGGGCCACAATCCCCGTATTTATCTTTCTTTCTCTTTTAATTTCAGGGATCATGCAACGTATTCAATTCTTACAATGGCGCGTATTAAAAACCAATGCACGACTTATCATTTCAATCCCACAACCAGGTGCAGCTTTCTTAGTGGATAACATCGAGCTTAAAGGGCTCCCAGCTGTATTAGACCCGAACTGGTCTAAAAATCCCGTCTGGCGTGTATTCCAATTTTTTACAGGCGCACGCGATATGTACATCAGTTTGTCCGCGTATAAGTTTGTAGAAGGAACGGCTCGCGTCGGTGATGCGCTTATCATTCCTGACGTAATGCCTGATGAGTTTTTTGAATTTAAACGACAGATTTTTAAGCCAAGTTAACCAAAAAAGCCCGGACAATTGTCCGGGCTTTTTTCATACTAATTGGAAATTAAACAAATGGATTTTCTTCAGGATCGTATGGCTCAATTTCTGTCGCCTCTGGTCCCTTGCGGGTTTCTTCAACATCGTATAAAACCCAATTACCTTCGGAAATTGCAGTTGGCTCACCGACAGTTCCTGATTTGTGGAAAAAGATCTCTTCACCCCCACCTCTTACTAAAAATCCATACCCCTTTTTAGCGTTGTACCACTTCATCCGACCAATGTATTTTCCTGTCATAGGATCAATTTGAATACTGGTTGGTTCAGTAAAATCAATATCACCACCATCTTTTGTTTCTGTACTGGTCTCAGCAACTTCAGGTGGATTTTCACGTTCTACAACTGGGGTAGGAGTAATCTCTTCCTCGAGCTGAGATAAAGAAGCGGGTTCAATAGGCAATCCCGCCGCATAAAGGCGTTTTTGCATTTCGACAGTAAAAACATATCGATTGCCGCTATCATCAGTAGCCCATTGATCTTTGAAATTCATGCGTTCATGTCTCCATTTCGTCTGATAGTATGACTCAAGTAGCTATAGTATTGCCCTTGATAAATTTCGTTTAAACTATTCATCTCGTACAATGCTTAAACAATCTGGCAGGGCTTTGTCAGTTTGCAATTAAAATATACGCCAGATTGCACTAGTATACAGGTTATTTCTTCTTTTGCCCTTTTTTCGCTGATTTTTTAGCGGAAACATCACCAATAAGAGACAATTGCTGAGCAGAAACGGCCGTTTCTGTATCATTATCTCCATCAACCACATCAGGCCGCTCCATCATCCGCAACGCACCCGTAATTCGATTGCGCTGGCCTACAGCAATAACCGAACGAGGCTTAATTGCACGACTACCGATCGTTCCCTTCCCAATACGCAGCTGTTTCGTAGAGCCAATTGCCGTTGTCACCAGCAAATCCGTTTTCTCTGTGCAAATGACAGCAGCAACCACTTCCGACGCATCCTTTGGTAATTTAACATTGACCACACCTTGACCATGACGTCCTTGGGTTGGATATTCGCTCATCTGGGTTGCTTTCGCTAAACCGTTGTCTGTGATACTCCACAGATACCCATCTGGATCAGCCACGTCCATGGCAACAACCCCATCAGCCTCATTTGCCAGCTTAACCCCCATGACCCCGCCAGCAGGAAGCCCCATTGGGCGCACGTTTTCTTCCTGAAAACGTATTGCCTGGCCACCGGCTGTAACCAACACCACTTCCTGATCTCCAGAAGTCAATTTGGCCCACCCGAGCGCATCGTCATCAGCTATATTCATTACTATAAATGGTTCAGAGGTGATACCAGGCAAATCTTCGACACGCACTCGCTTAACGACACCAGCCATAGAAGTAAAGAACAGATAACCTTCTGCTCCTTCGGGAATCACTTGCACAGCCGCTAAATGATCCCGTCTTGTTAATCCGGTTAGCTCTGCCCAATGCGTTCCCTCTCCCAACTCTGTCGCTTGTGGTAATTGGTAAACAGGCAAGCTTACAGAACGGCCGTCTGCAACAAACAGATAAAGCACATCCTGTGTATTCGCCTCAACAAGGGCAAAGGGCTGCTCTTTTGGCTTCAATGGCACCTTCACCATTTCCGGTGACGTCGTACGCGCAATCGTTCCTTTTTCCCCAACCATTACCCAAACTTGCTGATCAGGTAACAGATCCGTTGCAGACAGAACCTTGTTGTCTAAACTATCAACAATTTGCGTCCGGCGCGTATCTGCATACTTTTCACGTACTGCTTCCAACTCCTCTTTGATCAAATCGCGCATCATTTTAGGATCAGCGAGCAAACGTTCCAAATATTTGATCAGTTTCGTGACCTCTTTATATTCATCCTGAATTTTGCGCCGTTCCAAGGCTGCCAAACGACGTAATTGCATATCCAAAATTGCACGAGCTTGAATCTCTGATAACTTGAACCTTTTACGTAAGTTTGCCTGAGCCGTTTCCGTCGTCCGCGAACTACGAATCGTCTCTATGATTTCATCCAGATTATCGAGAGCAACCAACAAACCTTCTAAAATGTGAGCACGATTACGTGCCTTCTCCAAGTCAAATTCTGAGCGACGGCGTGACACCTCTAAGCGGTGATCGAGATAAACACGCAATGCTTGCTTCAATGTAAGTAACTTTGGTTCTCCATTTACCAAAGCCAACAAAGATACACCAAATGTGCTTTGCATTGGTGTCAGACGGAACAGATCTGCTAATACGTCTTCTGGTTCAACATTGCGCGTTGTTTCTATAACAATGCGCATCCCATTACGGTCAGATTCATCCCGTAAGTCGGTTAACCCCTCAATCTTGCCATCACGATGCAGATCAGCAATACGTCCCAGCAAATTCGTTTTATTCGCTTGATAGGGCAATTCTGTAATCACAATGCGCGATTTATTGCGCCCCATCCTCTCTACATGCGCTTTCGCACGTACCGTAATACGGCCTCTACCTGTGGCATATGCTTGAGTAATGGTATCAACTTGTTCCCCTTTCCGATCTCGATAGCGAAAGACGAGCCCCCCTGTAGGAAAATCTGGGCCCTTAACGAATTTCATCAAATCAGGCAACGACACATCATCAATCTTCGTCCATTTATCGAGCATATACATAAGGGCATCAACAACTTCGCCCAAATTATGGGGAGGAATGTTGGTAGACATGCCCACCGCGATCCCAGAAGATCCATTCACAAGTAGATTTGGAACCGTTGCCGGTAAAACAGACGGCTCTTTTAAAGAGTCGTCAAAATTGGTTGTAAAATCAACAGTATCTTTACCAATGTCTTCAAGTAGATCAAACCCCATAGATGACATACGCGCTTCGGTATAGCGCATCGCTGCCGCTGCGTCCCCATCAATAGAACCAAAATTCCCTTGCCCGTCAACGAGCATGTAGCGCAAAGAAAAATCTTGCGCCAAACGCACCATCGCGTCATAAACAGCCTGGTCGCTGTGGGGATGGTATTTACCGAGCACCTCCCCAACAACACGCGCCGACTTTTTGTGAGCGCTATTAGGACGCAATCCCATATCATACATCGCATATAAAATACGGCGCTGTACTGGTTTTAGACCATCACGAGCATCTGGCAATGCACGAGAAACGATCACACTCATCGCGTAACTCAAATAAGAGTCACGCACTTCTTCATCGATATTGACTTGTTTTACTGTTCCAATTTCCATAAATAGTCTTAGTCTCTTAGATAGTTGGCGGTAGCATGTTCCAATCTATCCATCATAAAAATACGCTTAAAAATGAAATATATGTTCTAGTAACTCGCCCAAATATAGGCAATTTGGGTGTAACTGTCAAACAAAAAAGGGCACCATTTGCGCCCTTTTTTAACACGTTCGTGACTGATTTTCAACCTGATTATTATCTACCAATCATCAGGGGATTCAACCAAAATGTCTCCATTTTCTATTTTAACTTGATAGCTTGGAATTCCTCTTGTGGCCGGTAAAGATAATACCTTGCCATTGCGAATATCAAAACAAGCTCCGTGTCGTGGACATTCAACAGAATAACCGTCCAGGGGACCATCTTCCAGCGGACCATCATCATGGGAGCATAGATCCGCAATTGCATAATATTCGCCATTGACGTTGAAAACAATAATTGATTCTTCTTCAAAGTCGTAGAAGAGGCGTTGACCAGGGGGTAAATCTGCTGTTGTAGCAACTTTAACAAATTCGGCCATGCTTAATCCTCTAGATGTTCACGCATTGTTTTGGGATCAGGAATACCGTAAGAACCCGCTTTGAGCACTTTGAGGGAGAGCAACGCACATTTCACCCGTGCCATGCTCAATTTAATACCGATGAGCTCAAGCAGTTCATCTTTATCGAAGTTACGTACTTCTTCTAATGTTTTGCCTTTAATTTCATCAGTAAGTAAGGAAGCTGAGGCTTGAGAAATGGCACAGCCATCGCCACTCCAAGCCACCTCAGCAACACGGCCGTTTTCGTCTAACTTCACCTCAATACGCACCACATCACCACACAGCGGATTGTCTTCTTCATAAGACCAATCAGGCGACTCTAAATGCCCATGATTGAGCGGATTTTCATATAAATCAATAATTTGTTCGCGGTAAATACTTTCGTCCATGAGATTTTCCAATTTCTATTCTGCGATGAGTAGTGAAAGCGCAATACATTTTTGAATAACTAAATAGGATTTCTACGCTTTCACTTAAGCAATTCACATTTTAAAATTCATTCAAATCTAATACCTATGTGAATTGCAATTATAGCCTAAAAATCTTTTTCGCTCGATGGAGACTCTCAACAAGCTTATCTACTTCTTCGGTTGTGGTGTGAATATAGAAGCTGGCACGGGCACTAGAGTTAATGCCACATTGATGATGCAGCGGCATCGCACAATGATGCCCGGCACGAATGGCAATGCCATCTTTATCCACAATTTCAGCAATATCATGGGGATGGAGCCCTTTGATTGTAAAGGATGCAACCCCGCCCCGTTGTTGAATCGATGGCCCCATAATTTCTAAACCATCCACTTCGCTCAACGCTTCCAGCGCATAGTTGGTGATGTATTGTTCATACGCATGCACATTGTCCATACCCAGTTCGCTCAAATAATCAACGGCGGCACCAAGGCCAATCCCTTCTGCAATTGAAGGGGTTCCCGCTTCAAACTTCCATGGCAGGTCGTTCCATGTTGAGCCTTCAAGGGTCACCCGACGAATCATATCGCCACCACCAAGGAAAGGGGACATCGCTTCGAGCAACGGCCGTTTCCCATGCAAAATACCAATCCCCGTCGGCCCACACATCTTGTGGCTGGAGAAAGCCATGAAGTCACTGTCCCAATCTTGGACATCAACCACCATGTGCGGCGCGGCTTGGGCAGCATCAACCATCGCCAACACACCTGCATCATGCGCCATTTGCACCAGTTGTTTCACGGGATTGACTGTTCCGAATACGTTAGAAACGGCCGTAAATGTAAACAAGCGGGTCTTATCAGTCAGCAACGCAGGGATTGCCTCCATGTCCAAAGTGCCATCGGGCAAGAAGGGCACATATTTCACGGTCGCACCTACTTCTTCGGCAATGATTTGCCACGGCACAATATTGGCGTGATGCTCCATCGCCGTTGACAGAATTTCATCACCCGCTTTTAAGTTCGTACGCGCCCAACTGTAAGCAACCAAATTAAATCCTTCAGTCGCATTACGTACATAAATCACTTCAGCCGACTCTTTGGCATTGATGA